>DATHJK010000431.1:0-3235 GCA_035316225.1 Pyrinomonadaceae bacterium | reverse complement strand
GACGATAAAAGCTTTTCTCTTATCCATCGTCTATGGTCTATCGTCTATCTTTACGCTACCGCTTTGGGTCTCTCGGATGCTGTGCGCAATAGCGCGTCGCCGTGAATGTCCGGGCCGCCGTGTGCGCGGTCAACCGCCTCTTGAAGCAGGCCGACGATTGTTTCTTCCGCCACGTCCCAGTCGCCCGTGAGCGTGCAGCCGGAGGCATTGCGATGGCCGCCGCCACCGAATTTCTCGGCTATTCGGGCGACGTTGACCTCGCCCTTAGAGCGAAGGGAAGTGCGATACGTGCCAGGCTCGCATTCCTTCAGAAGCGCGACCGCTTCGACTTCGCCGACTGTGAGCGGGTAGTTGACGAAACCGTCCGCGTCCTCGTCGCAGGCGCTGGCGCTCTGCTGCATCTCCTTTGAGAGACGAAGGACTGCGACTCTTCCGGATGCATCACGCTTCGCGGTTGCCAGCACACGAGCAAGAAGCTCAAGCTTGCTCCACCTGTAGCTTGCGAAAACCGCTTCTGCCGTCTTCGCGGGCTTCACACCTGCGCGAACAAGCTCGGACGCAATCTTAAACGTTCGCTCTGTTGTGTTGGAGTAGTGGAAAGAACCGGTGTCTGTGATGAGCGCAGTGTAGATGCATTCGGCCATCTCGCGCGTAACGCGCACGCCGACGGCCTTGCACAGGTTGTAGATCATCTCGCCCACAGCCGAGGCGGTCGAATCAATCCAGTTGATGTTGCCGAAGAGCGCCGTCGTCGAATGGTGGTCAATGTTGACGACCAACTGCTTATCAAGTGCAGCCAGTCCTGGACGACGAACGTCCGAACATTCTATGACGAAAACACTGTCATACTGGCAATCAACCACAGGCGTTACACGAACTTCGGCAGCGCCGGGCAGCTTTCTGTATGCGTACGGAACCGGGTCCAGCATGATGACTTCTACATCTTTATCAAGCGCGCGCAACAGCCAGTAAAGCCCAAGACTCGATCCCAGACCGTCGCCATCGGGGCGAACGTGAGAGGTGATTGCAAAACGCTCCCGCGTCTCGATCAACTCAACAACTTGACTTAACATTTGTGAAAAAGTGATAAGTGATGAGTGATAAGTGATAAGAGAAAGACTTGTTTCTCTTATCACTTATCACTCATCACTTATCACTTGATTCTCCTTCTCTTGTTCTAAAACTTCCAAAAGCTCGTCAACTCGCTGCGCGCTCTCTTCGACGGTATCGCGCACGAAATGAAGCGCGGGAGTATGCCGCAAGTTGAGCAAAAATCCAAGTTGTCGTCGCACGTATGGCGCGGCGTGGCGGAGCGCTTCGAGCGCCGCGAGGTGTTCCTGCTCGTCGCCCTGCACGGTCACGTAAACGCTCGCATCGCGCAAATCATCTGACACGCGCACATCCGTCACTGTCACGGGAGTCAAGCGCGGATCGCTCAACTCGTAACCGACGATCTGTATGATCTCCTCGCGCAGCATATCTGCGACACGTTCAGGCCGTCTCATAAAAAGTAGAGGTTGGAGGTCAGAGGCTAGAGGTTAGTAGAACCATTTTTACTGACCTCTAACCTCTGACCTCTGACCTCTATAATTCAGTAGCTGCGATCTTCTCGATTATGAACGCTTCAATCTGGTCGCTGACTTTAATGTCGTTGAAGTTTTCGAGACCTATGCCGCACTCGAATCCTTCGCGTACTTCCCCAACATCCTCTTTGAAGCGGCGCAAACTCTCGATGCCGCCTTCCCAACTGACGATGCCATCGCGTATCAGGCGCGCGCGCGCGTTGCGTCGTATGATGCCGTCAATGACCATGCATCCGGCGACAACTCCGACGCGCGGAACGCGGAAGACCTCGCGTATTTCTGCGTGGCCGAGTATGCGCTCCTTCTCTATGGCTTCGAGCATGCCTATCATGGCGGCGCGAATCTCCTCTTCGACCTTGTAGATGATCGAATGGAGACGTATGTCTACGCCTTCCTGTTTCGCCAGATCGTTTGCGCGCGATTCGGGGCGCACGTTGAAGCCTATGATGACGACGGCCTTGTTGTGCGCTTCTGCCTGCGTGGCCGAAGCAAGTAGCACGTCCGATTCCGTAATCGCGCCGACACCTGAGCGAATCACTTTCACCTTCACCTGCTCGGTCGAGAGCTTCTGTAGAGTTGATTTGAGAACTTCGACAGAACCTTGCACGTCCGCCTTGATGACGACGAGAAGCTCTTTAACTTCTGTTTGACCCAGCGCTTCTATGCCGCGCTTCGTGGTCTGAAGCAGCGCGCTCTGGCGCGAGAGCATCTGGCGGTGCTGCGAGATGCTTTGCGCTCTGGTGATGTCTGAAACCACCTGAAAAGATTCGCCTGCCTGCGGCACGCCTTGAAGACCTAAGACTTCTACGGGCGTTGCGGGGCCTGCTTCCGTGACGGGCTGACCACGATCATCGAACATCGCGCGCACGCGACCGTAAATCTGTCCCACGATGAACGGATCGTGTACGTGAAGCGTGCCCTGCTGTACTAACACAGTAGCCACAGCGCCGCGCCCACGATCCAGTTTGGCTTCGAGCACCACGCCTGATGCGAGCCGCGTAGGACTTGCGCGCAGGTTGAGAATGTCGGACGTGAGCAAGATGGTTTCAAGGATTGTGTCCAGATTCTCGCGCCGCTTGGCAGAGACAGGAACCATCTCTGTATCGCCGCCCCATTCCACAGGCACTAATCCCTGATTGCTCAACTCCTGACGAACGCGGTCGGGATTGGCGTCCGGCTTGTCAATCTTGTTGATTGCTACGACTATGGGAACGCCTGCTGCGCGCGCGTGCTCAATCGCCTCTATGGTCTGCGGCATAACGCCGTCGTCGGCTGCGACCACCAGCACAACAACGTCCGTGGCTTTAGCTCCGCGCGCTCGCATCATTGTGAACGCTTCGTGGCCGGGAGTGTCCAGGAAGACCACGCGACGCCACTCGCCCGGATGATCCGGGTTCGGCACTTGAACGCTGTACGCGCCTATGTGCTGAGTGATGCCGCCCGCTTCTCCAGCCGCGACGTTCGTTGTGCGAATGCCGTCCAGAAGACTGGTCTTGCCGTGATCTACGTGTCCCATGACGGTGACGACGGGCGCGCGTGGCAATTCCACGTCGTCCGAATCCGAAGCTATCAACTCTTCAAACTCTTCTTCAGCAACCATCTCCTCGAACGGAACGAAAGTCACTTCGTAGCCGAAGCGTTTTCCGAGATCA
>DATHJK010000430.1:0-2763 GCA_035316225.1 Pyrinomonadaceae bacterium | reverse complement strand
ATGGTGATGGCGGCAGTGCGCCAGACCTTCAACCCGGAGTTCATCAACCGGCTGGACGAGATAATCATCTTCGACCAGCTTTACGACCACGACCTTCTGGAAGTCGTTCAACTTCAGGTTGATCAGATGAACAAGACTTTAACTTCTCGCGGCATGGAAGTACGATTGACGGAAGAGGCCAAGCGCTGGCTGGTCAGCAAAACCTGCGCAGACCGTTCATACGGGGCGCGCCCATTGCGTCGCGCGCTTCAAAAGCATGTAGAAGACCCTCTCTCCGAAGCGCTTATTCAGGGACTCCTATGCGGGGCATCGCTCATAGAAGTCTTTCTTGAAGATGACGGGTTGAATTACCGCCCCGCTGGCGTGGAAGAGCCAGGTGACGCATTGTTGATTCACTGAAGTGAATCAGGGGTAAAGGGTAAAAGGGAAAAAGGCGAAAAGGGGATTTTCTTTCCGTTTCCCCTTTTGCCCTTTTCCCCTTTTGCCCTTTTCCCTGTATAATGCCCGACTTTGCTGGACTGGTTGCGGGTTGGCAACGCGCTGAGCGGTACATGGAATCCAAGCTGGCGTTCGTTCAGAGACCATAAGGCAGTCCCGAAGGCACTCGGCAATCCTTTTTTGCCTTTTACCTTTTTATTTTCTTAATTTATTCGCTCCCGAAGTCTGGTCAGAACCTACAGAGGGTAACAGCTTTTATGCGCTTTCGTCTTGCCTCATGGCTCATTTACTTGAGCGTCGTTATTGGAGTATTCGCCGCTTTAGCGATGCGCCAGAACGTCACACGGGCATTTGCCCAGGAGCCGCAAACACAACAGCAGCCACAGCAACAGCGTCTGGTCGAGTCTGTGGACATTCAGGGCAATCGTCGTCTAAGGGACGAAGACCTGATGTATTACATACAGACCCGTCAGGGCGATGTTTACAACCCTGCTCAGGTCTCGCGCGACATGCAGACGCTGCTTTCCCTGGGGTTCTTCGACAAGACTGCCTCGCGCGTCCTGATAGAAGAGGGCGCACACGGCGGAGTAAACGTCATATTTGAAGTCCGCGAGCTTCCCATCATACGCGACATACAGTTTACAGGACTGAAAGCCGTTCAGGAGTCAGACGTTCTCAAGGCATTCCGCGAACAGCGCGTAGGCATTGCGAAAGAGAATATCTTCGATCCTGTCAAAGCTCTTAACGCTGTGCGCGTACTGCGCGAACTGCTCGCCGCCCGCGGATACCCGAACGCCACCATCAAAATCAACACGGAAAATGTTTCGGCCACCTCTGTCGCAATCACTTTTGAAGTCAATCAGGGCGCGAGAGTAAGAGTCGTAGAGATTCAATTCGAGGGCAATCAGGTCTTCAGCGACGGCAGCCTCAGAAAACAGATGAGATTGGTCAGGGAAGCGGGACTTATTACGCGCTTCAGGGGAGAGGACATTCTTGACCGGCAGAAACTGGACTACGACCTGCGCAACGTTACAAACTACATGCGCTCGAGGGGCTATCTTCAGGCGCGCACGGGCGAGCCGCGCATAGAAGGAATCGGGCGGCGCACTACAGGATTCTTCATTCCGCTGCCGCTCCTCTCTTCTACGGACGATGCGCTGCGCATCACCATTCCCATCAACGAAGGTCGCCTCTACCGCATCGGCACAATCAAGATAGAGGGCAACTCAATATTCTCGGAGCAGCAGATTCTCTCCGTCATAGGATTGAAGACGGGCGACGTGGCCGACGGCCAACGCCTGGGCAAGGCGCTCTTCGAGGACTTGGAGAAAGTTTACGGCTCGCAGGGGTTCATACAGTACACCGCTGACATAGAGCCTACGTTTCATGACGACCCGCAGAACGCTAACGCGGGCATTGCCGATTTCGTTATACGCATTGACGAGGGCAAGCAGTTCACGCTTCGGCGTCTGGAATTTCTGGGCAACACCTTTACGCGCGACAACGTGCTCAGGCGCGAAGTGCTGGTCAACGAAGGCGACATCTACAATCAGCGCCTGATAGAGTTCTCTGTAGTCAAGCTGAATCAGTTGGGCTACTTCGAGCCGGTTGACGAGCACCGTGACATAGAGCGCCGCACCAACGAAGAAGAGGGACTCGTTGACGTGAATATCAAGGTTTCGGAGCGTGGCCGCCAGCAGATTTCATTCAACGGGGGCATTTCAGGCATCGGCGGCTCGTTCTTCGGACTTGATTATTCGACCAACAATCTCTTCGGTCGAGGCGAGATTCTCTCGATTCAACTGGCGGCTGGCAATCGCCAGCGCTCGTTCCAGTTCTCTTTCACAGAGCCTTATATAAGGAATCGCCCCATCACGGCGGGCTTCTCGATCTTCGCCTTCTCGCAAAAATTCTTTGGCGAGGGCACGTTCCTTTCGCAGAACACTGCTGCGCAGCAGGGAGCTTTGGGCGGGTTGCTGGGCGGAGGGGATTTCTTCAACACAGGTGAAGAGAATCTGTTCACGCGAAACTCTTACGGCGCTTCGCTGTTTTTGAGCGCGCCGCTATCGGAGTTCTACCGCAAGCGCCCGTTCACGCAGTTCACGCGCGTGGGCTTCTCTTATCAGCTTTCGCAGTCGAGCGTGAAGCAGCCTGCGGTCAACGCGCAGAACAACCCTTCGACCTTCATTCCGGTTCTATACAATCAGCCCAACATCATAACGAGTCGCGTGACGCCGACCTTTGTCTACGATACTCGTAGCTACGCACGAAGCGCGGAAGACCCTGTGTCGGGCAGGCAGATTTCCGCTTCGCTCTCATTCTCAG
>DATHJK010000429.1:0-2039 GCA_035316225.1 Pyrinomonadaceae bacterium | reverse complement strand
GTTGTCAGAACCGTCGCACCTTCGGCTATAAAGCCGCGCACACCTCCCAGATGATCCGAGTGATAATGTGTGAGCGCTACATACTTGATAGGTTTGCCGGGCACCATCTCCTTTATCTTCGCTATCACCGCTTGAGAGAGTGCGTCATTGCGCGGAGCTTCAATCACCAATACATAATCATTGAAGACGATAAACATTTGGCTGTAGAAGAAGATGTTGTTGAGGCAGAAATTTCCACGCGCGCTCAACCCGTTGTTCACGTAATAGACATCCGGGGCTAGCCTGGTGACGGCGAGTGAAAGATTGCCTCCGGTTGTCGGCCCAAGCTCTGCGTCTTGCGGCATCTCGAATAAGCTGTCGTCCGGGTGGGTATTGATATTCACGCTCGTATAGCTCAGGTCTGTATTCAACTCGCCCGCAAATCTGGTCGTTAAGCGAAACGGTATCTTCACCGTCCCCGTCTGACGATAATCCGTGAAGATGGTTTCAAAAGCTGCCACTCCGAAAGCGATGCTGTCTCCAAGACTCTCGTACCTTGTCAGCAAATGTGTCTTCGCATCGAAGTAGAGAGTAAGCGGCGAGTCGCCTGAAGAAAAAGCGATGACGTTCTGCCTTCGTCCGTTGTAATTCTCCACTCCCAACCAGCGCAGGCTGCTGGCTCGACTCAATGCGGACGCGAGCAGGTATTGAGGGAAAAAACTTTGTGCAGCCCTGATACTACCGGCGACCGCACCGGCGGCAATCGGGTAGACAGCATTTGAACTCATTTCGACGGTGAAGCCGCCATTTTCCGTAACAACCTCCCTTAACCGTAGCGGAATATCACCAAGAAAATGCGTGTTCAATTCCTGATAGCTTCTCTTACCTCGAAAGTCCAGAATTCGTGTCCCTCCGGCTTGCGTGATGTAATAAGGAGCGGCGGGATTGGCACTTTGCCCTATCTCGACAGCCCTGGCGACATATTGCAGCTTTATATCGCCAAGAGCCTCCAGATTCTGAGCATCACCTATGGCTCGCACTCCTTCGTCCAGCACCTGGCGCGCACGCTCGTAAGATTGTTGGCTGAAACTTTTCGTTTGCTGGGCTGAAGCAGGCACACCGAACATCAGCAACAGCAAGCAGGCCATGCACAATAAATATTTCATGACGCCCCCGTAAGATGACATTATTATGTCGCTCGCCCAGGCGATTTTCTACCGCACACACAAGGAGATATTCGCTCCTGATTCAACGATGGCAAAGTTACCGCCGAGGCGCAGATACTGTCTTGTAATATCTAAACCTTATAGTAATGAATTGACCCTTGACCTTTTGTGGTTCCCCAATCGCAGCATGCCCTTGATATGTGTGCCGGAAAGATTAGAAGTCTGGAGCGTGCTTATTGAGTGATGCGGACGTTTGACGACGAAACTGTGCGGGAGTCAATCCAGTCGCTTGTTTGAATGCGCGCGTGAAATGGCTCTGATCGTAAAAGCCTGCGTCTTGCGCTATCTCACTCAGCGGACGCTCGGAGTCTGTAAGCTGGCGCGATGCCCACTCGATGCGCAGCCGTCGCAAATACATTCCGGGCGTGCAGCTATAGTACGCCCGGAACGCTCGCGCGAGGTAAACAGGATGGACACGGGCGAAGGCGGAAAGCTCACCGATGCTGAATTGTTCTTTGAACCGGTCATGAAGCGCGTCACGGACGGAGCGAAGCCACAGCGGCGCATCTCTATGGTGCTTCTGCGAACCGGAGCGACGAGACGCGATGGCTAAAAGTTCAAGCGCAAGACTTTCGAGCGCGAGTGTCGCAGCCGCGTCTCCCATCCTTAGCTCATGGCGAATTCTCCTGGCAATCGTTATGACCCGAACATCACGCAACTGCCAGACGGACTCAAGCGCATCAGTGTAACGAGCGACAGCATCGAAGCGCGACTTCTCTATCTCAATAGACAAGTTATGTGCGCCCGTCCGCCCGAAGCGATCAGCATGTTTTTCACCTACGGGGCGAAACAACAGGCTGAAGCGGGCGCAGGACTCTACGCGACTGCCGTAAA
>DATHJK010000428.1:0-5876 GCA_035316225.1 Pyrinomonadaceae bacterium | reverse complement strand
CAACTACCGTTTTTCGCGGCGCGCAACTCTTGAGCGCGGCCAGTTCCCTGCGATGGTCCGGGCTTGTGGCGCACGCAACGCTTCCCAATCTGACGAGCCTTGCCTCGAATCGTGCGCGCGAGTACGCAAGCGACCGCTTCTCAGCATTCGGCATACTCTCACGCGCACGCCAGACTCGCACGCCAAGCGTCTCATCCATCAGCCCGCGCCCGTCTGTTGACGTTGAAGACCGTCTGCTTGACCGGCTAGACCCTGCGACGCAATTAGAGCGGCTGTCACGCTTCCTCTTACGCAGGCGCAGGCTTGCAGCGCTGCGCGGGCAGTGGATATATTTCTACACGGAGTTGAGAAGCGGCGGGCACGGGCTTGCAGGGGTGAACATCAACACGGGCGAGACACAACGCGCCATTCGATTAAGCGATGTGGATGCGCGATTCATCAGCGACGAAGTTGCGGGGCTGCTCTACATCTCGAAAGGCAATCGCCTTCTCGCATACTCACTAAGCGCGGGCGAATAATCAGGATTTGAATAGGCGTCTATTCATTCTTGAATAAGAGGAAAGTTAAGAACTCACCGCCGCAGACATAGAGCATATCAACGATACATAGAGAGATTCAGAACATCTAATCTCAGATTTGAGATTTCAGATTTCAGATTTGAAATCCCCCTCTATTTAATCTACCTGTTCTCTACTATCTTCGGTGGTGAAATATCTTTCTCGTTTCACTCAAGAATGATACGGGTCGCTCTATTCGATTGCTCCCGGTTTGCCAGGGGACGAATCCTTGAACAATTTAATCAGACCCAGAATATCTATTCCTGTTTGCCAGGTTAGAACGTCGGGTGTGAACTCTCTACGAACTATGCCCGAAAGACCATAAGCGATTGGAAACCGACCGTCCCAGAGCAGCGCCACGCGGTTACCGTATAGGGCGCGTGCTGCGCCGACTTCCATTAAAACGGAGTCTTGTGGAGCGAAACTGCCGTTCTCATCTGTGATGCATTCTTCGCCCGTCACCAAAACAAGCGCGGCATCGCACCGGCGCATAGCCGACAATCTCTCATCCGATGCTGCATCTGTTTCGCGCCGCCTCTCCACCAGAAGACACTCAACATCCGCCGCTTCCAGCACAGAACAGATCTGTTCGATTATTTCAGTCTTCGAGCCGCACGAGAGAAGGACGCGCATACGGACTGGATGCAGATTCAATTTTGACGAAGCAGTCAAGGGTCTGATTGCTCTGACATTATTCTCCGGGGCGATGTTCAGGAACGCTTCTGCTTCAAATCCGTCGCCCGCGCCTGTGCTAACGCCGCTCTCCAGATGCTCGCTTAGTTCCTCCTGGTAGACGCGGAAGCGCGCGGGCTGCCCTCTAGTCCCAATGGTTGTCACGCCCAGCGCGGCTTCCTGGCAGAGATTGAAAAAGCAGATGGCGCAACTTCTCAGCGTCACCTCGTCGCTCTCGCCAAGAGCGTCCGCGAAATTCTCTCTCCAATACGCCGTGACTTCGTAATCTGTGATGACATCAAGCTCGCGTACCAGAACCCACGACAGCACAGAATTGTATAACTCGCAGCCGCTCAAGATTCCCCGAAACGTCCCTGTCAATGGCTCTAACTGCCTGGCGAGTTCCCACCCGCGCAGACTTAATCTCAGTAGATCACCGTCTCTGGAGACGATGCCCCACATCTCGTAAGCCAGAACTTTTCGCGGGTCGAAGAGCCGCTTCTTTACTGCGTCCATACCTTCGGCGATAGTCACGCCGCCCGGCTTTCTCTTCAAATACTTTACCAGTTCTTTAACATCGCCCGGCGTCGTAAGGTGCGGCAGGGCTGTCGGCTCACTGAATTTCATTAATGGTTGGGCAAGCTCCAAAACCTGTGTCATCGGCTCACCCCCTGCGCTGCCGGTTTGCGGCTTTCCGCGTCATGCAGTTCGGGATTATGCATCTCAGTTTGAGCTTTGCTCTGAGGGTGCTCGTCATTAGCCTGAATCTCTTCATTGCCCAACTCGATACCGTACCTGATTTTCATAGCACTCAATGTCGTGGGCTTAACGCCGAGCAAGCGCGCTGCCTCCCCCTGTCTCCCGCCAGTGCGCCTGAGCGCCAGCTTGATAAGGTTTATCCGAAACTGCTCTACCAGCAGGTAGAAGTTTAAGCTGTGCCCATCACATGCAACTATTGTGCACTCAAGCTCGTCGATTTCCGTCAACAGGTCGCACACAAGACTCTTCAAATAGTTCAGCCTCGTGTTCAAGAATATTCCCTGCCCCGGCAAATCATCTGTCTTCCGGTATATTACTGAAATGCTTTTACTTAACACCTGACCTTGATGGCCTTTATCTTTCAACGTCTGGCTCAACTCTCTTATTCCTCCTCAGAATCGCGGTTATAGAGCGCCCGCATTAATTTCTCTGCGCCCAGTTAATATCTGAAGGAGGGCTTAAAAGTCTTCAAACGGCTTCCAATTGTTTTCCAATTTTTTGTATTAAATAGAGTTTGATGAATATGTTGGGGCGGCGGGCAGAGTTGAAATCGGATTATAGAACCGGGCCGCGAGCGGAAGGATTTCAGCTTCTAGCCCCTGGTTGCTCTAGGATATGAAGATCGTTCGTGTGACTATCAGGATCGCCTGCGCTACCGATAGAGCGATTCCCTTCCAACACTGCTGGAGCGACTCCTCTGTAAGCTCATCACAGATTTATCTGTAGCGCAGGCGCTCCTCTTTACTTTCCCGTCTCTTCTCAGAAAGTTTGTCATGCACAGCCTGACGAGCAGTAACGCGCCTGAAAATTTTTCTGAATTCCCTAAGTGATTGAGGTTTTCGGCTGAAAACCTCAATCGCTATCAAATTATCTCTCTACGGGAAAATGATTAAGTGTTTGACCGGAAACAGGTTTGTCATTTCTGTAAGACAATCGGCATGAGTGTTGCGCTACTGGAAACCGAAAGAAGACCTTTCACTGATTTTAGGGTGACGTTGGTCTTTAATTTCTAAGTAGGCCGAACTAAGGAGGTTCGCAATGCAACATCAATTTCTGCGCATGATGAGAGGCGGCGCATCTGCACTCGTCATGTTACTGCTGGCGCTAGCCCTTTTTTCAGGAGCGGCGCTGGCACAGACCGACACAGGCCAGATAACAGGCCAGATAACAGACCCGAACGGCGCAGTCATTCCCAACGCGACCATCACAGTCAAGGCAATCGCCACAGGGATAGAGCGCACCGTTCAGGCCAATGGCGACGGTGAATATACAATCACCAACTTGAAGCCGGGATTGTACGATGTAACTGCGTCTGGCGGCGGCTTTCAGGCCACTTCCAAACGAGTCGAAGTAACCACAGGCGGCAAGCTGTCGAGCGATATTCAACTCGGAGTCGCAGCCGTCGGCGCAACCGTCAACGTCGTAGCTGGCGGAGGCGTAGAGGTCAACACGCAGACACAGGAGTTGTCGGACGTGATCTCGACATCGCAGCTTTCAGAGCTGCCCATACTCACCCGAAACCCTTACTCGCTGGTTAAGCTTTCCGGCAACGCGACGGACGACAGTGAAGTATCAGGTCGCGGGACAGGGTTCGCCATCAACGGCCAGCGCTCTGCCAGCACCAACATACTGTTGGATGGCGGCGAGAACGTTGATACATTCGATGCCGGAGTGGGCCAACTTGTCCCGCTCGATTCGGTTCAGGAGTTCCGCGTTATCACAAGCAACTTCTCGGCTGAATACGGTCGCGCCTCAGGCGGCATCGTAAACGTCACGACCAAATCAGGCTCGAACGAATTTCACGGCACGCTGTTCGAGTTCAACCGTGTCTCGCGCCTCGCCTCGAACACATACGATAACAACGCCAGAGGCATCGCCAAACCTCATTTCGCGCGCAACCAGTTCGGCTACTCTGTAGGCGGCCCCGTAGTAAAGAACAGGCTCTTCTTCTTCAGCAGCACAGAATGGATTCGCGTTCGCAGCGCAGCGAACATTCCCGTTCTGGTCCCTACGTCTGAGTTGATAGCAGCTTCAAATGCGCGCACGCAGGCTATCTTCGCTGCCAACCCGTTGGTTAATCCTATCAACGGCCCGGTCTTTACAGCCGGACAGGTGCAGAGTTTATTCGCTGGCGCGACGGGCGCATTTTTCAATCTCTCGCCAACACTCCCTGCATTCGGGACGACGAATCTTGCTATCCCTTCAAACGTCGGCGCAGGAGTCCCGCAGAACACTTACGAGACGATTGGCCGTCTGGACTATAACCTGAGCGAGAGGACTCAAATCTACGGAAGATTTTCGGTTCAAAAAAGCGACTTCTTCTCCGGCACGGTCTCGGCCAGCCCGTACCGGGGATATGACACGGGGTCGACCGTTTTCAACCAGAACCATCTGGTCAACGTCACACACAACTTCACGACCAATTTCGTTTCTCAGACCAAGCTGGTCTTTAATCGCTTCAACACGCTGCAACCGCTCGGCGCGCAACCGCCCAGCCCAACCTACTTTTTCAGAAACAACATCGCCCTCACACTATTCGGTACGGGCGTTGCGTTGCCGGGTTATTTGCCCTTCTCGCCCGGCGGTGCTATTCCGTTCGGCGGCCCGCAGAATCTTGGTCAGCTCTACCAGGATTTCAACTATGTGATGGGTAAGCACGCCATACGATTCGGCGCTCAATTAGTTTACATACAGGATAACCGCTCTTTCGGCGCTTACGAGAATGCAGTCCAGGCATTCGGCACGACTAGCACGACTACAGGATTGAACAACTTCGTGCTTGGCAACTTGCGACGCCTACAAGTAGCCATCAACCCGCAGGGGCAAGTCTTCCCCGGCAGCACAGTTCAGTTGCCTGCTCAGCAACCACAGTTCGACCGTAGCAATCGCTACAACGAGTGGGCGGCATACGTTAACGATTCATGGAAATTCACCTCACGCTTGATGTTTAACCTTGGACTGCGCTACGAGTACTACGGCGTGCAGCACAATAAGAATCAGGCTCTCGATGCCAACTTCTACTTTGGCTCCGGCAGCACCATTCAGGAACAGATCCACAATGGCAGACCTTTCTCTGTGCCTGACAGCCCAATTGGAAGCCTGTGGAATCCTGATAGAAATAACTTTGCTCCACGTCTTGGTTTTGCATGGGATGTGTTCGGAGATGGCCGCACAAGTGTTCGAGGCGGCTATGGCATGGCTTACGAGCGCAACTTCGGCAACGTCACATTCAATGTGATTCAAAACCCACCTGCCTACGCTGTAATAACTTTGGACCCAGGTGCACCTGGCTTTCCGACCGTCCCCGTCACGACCACTAATCTTGGTCCGCTCGCCGGATCAACCGGGAGCGTAGCGCTGCCCGGTCGCGTCAACATACGCCACGTCAACCAGAACATAGTGAACGCTTACGCTCACTTCTGGAGTCTGGCTATGGAGCGCGAGATTTCTCCGGGAACGGTAGCAGCCGTTGAGTACACGGGTTCTGCCGGTCGCAAGTTGTATGACCTTTCGAATCCGAACAAGCCTGGCTATGGCTGCGTCTATCTTGGTGATTGCAGCGATCCGTTCGGCCTCGGCGCTCCGTCCGCGCTCTTGAACAACCAGTTCTATCCTTTGAACACGCGCGGCAATAACGGGTTCTCGAACTACAACGGGCTGGTTCTCTCCATAGACAGCAACAATTTCAGGCATATGGGGTTGCAGTTCACAGCCCGCTACACCTATTCGATGACGAGGGACAATCTAAGCTCGACCTTCAGTGATTCATTGAACAATGCTGACCTCGGCTTGCTCGATCCATTCAACCCGAAGCTGGACTACGGTAACGCGGACAACGACGTGCGGCACAGGTTCGTAGGGAGCTTTAGCTGGGAGTTGCCGCTTGCG
>DATHJK010000427.1:0-6181 GCA_035316225.1 Pyrinomonadaceae bacterium | reverse complement strand
CTGCGGAGTAGAGCGCCGCATAACAACTCATTCCACAGACGCCTCGATAGCAATCCTTTCATGATTGTCTGCTACGGATTGCTCAGCTTAAATAGGGGCTACGGCTTTAAGACTATTGTGCCTGACGACTCTCAACCACGTCGTCAGGCACAGCCGTAGTGAATCACTAGCCGTGAAAACAATAAGCGAGCGATGCGTTGGAACTAGTAGCGACGGCGGTGGTGGCGTCTGTTCCTGTGCCTCTGTATAAGATAGCCGGTTCCTGCGCCAGCCCCCGCGCCTATCACTGCGCCGCGCCTGCCGCCTATCAGCCCGCCTCCAACAGCCCCGGCAACGCCTCCTACGATTGCGCCCCTCCTTCGACTGTGGTGATGTCTGCGGCGTTGAGCGGAGCTTGTGCTTACAAAAGCGGTAAGCAGTAGAGCTATGCTCAGGATTACGGCTACTACATTTTTGTTTAAGGAAAGACTTGTCATTTGTCGTACCTTCTTAATTCTAAAATTTTCTGAGATGCTTGCAGGATAGCAGAATTCATACCCGTTGACCATTCCCGCGTAAGATTATGGAGAAGTATTAGCAGCCGCTGGAGAGCGCAGTTTCTTGATGGCATCGCGCACTCGCTCAGCTTCAGCCGCTTCCGGGTGTGCTGCCAGGTATTGCTCAAGCTGAGATGCGGCCTCTTCGCGCTCGCCTCTGACTTCGTAGGACATTGCACGATAGAGGTAGACTTCCGACAGGCGATTGCCGCTTAGCGCGAACGCACGGCTAAGAGATTCTTCCGCCTGCTGAAGAAGGCGGTCGCGTTCAGCGCGCCTCTGCGGATTCGCATACTCGCCGCCCGCAGCCTGGCGCACGAGCGCCGCCCCGCGCATCAAGTGATGCAGAGGCTCGTTCGGGTTCAGCACCGATGCGTCCGCAAAGACTGAAGCGGCCAGGTCATACTTCTTCAACTGCATCATCAGCAAGCCTACCGAGCGATAAACTTCGTCATTGCCAGGATTGATCTTTCGTGCGTTCTCGAATTCAGCGAGCGCCTCCTGCACCCTGCCCGCTTTCGCCAACTCATTCGCAAGCGCAAGGTGCGCGGCGAAATATTCGGGGTAGATTCTGATTGCCTCCTGCATCAGCGTTATAGCAATCGGCCCGCGATTCGCTCTCGCCATAGCGATGGCGCGTTCGAGCATTGCGCTGGCACTTCTGGGAACAGACGGCGCAGACGTATCGGCCTGCTGCGCGAGTAGGAGCGCGGGGCAGAGTAGAAGGAAGAAGGTCAGGACTGCGGCGCGCATTTCAGATAGAAATAGTCTCATAAATAATTGCGCACGTACTGTAGAGCCGCAGAAAGCGATTGGCCCTGATTCATGTCACATCTGTTTATGAGATGAACTCCGGTTGACAAATTGATAATTAGAAGCCATCCCAAAACCTACTTTTTCGCCCTTATTTTATAGGCTTTGAGATGAATTCTATTCTTTCATCCCTCATCACTTCAGCGTCGCCGTATCAACCGGTCAACGCTCCACTCGCCCGGCCCGGCGAATGCAATGTAGAGGAAGATGAAGCAGTAGAGCACAGCCAACTCGCCCCTGTTCTGTATAGGCCAGAACCCTCCCGGCGCGTGCGTCATGAAGTAGGCTACGGCCATCTCGCCTGCAAGGATGAATGCGATGGGGCGCGTGAACAGTCCCAGCAAGATGAGCAGCCCTCCGAAGAATTCCAGCACTGCGGCTATGCCTAGCATAGACATGAGCGGTGGCGTGCCGCCCTGCATAGGCATTGGGAAGCCGAATAGCTTCTGCGCGCCGTGTATCACGAATAGCAGTGCTGCAACTATACGCAACACGCTGAGCAGTCTTGGCGACCACCTGTAAAGGGATGAGCCTGGGTTATACATCTAGTTTCTCCTCAGTTAGAAACCGCAAGACCGTTATTCTGCTGTGCTGCTCGTAGCATTATCTATACGCTGCGTGGAAGCTCGGTCGCTGGCAATGAATTGTTCAAATGACTTTCCCGCCATCTTAACGCCTGCGGCGCGCTCCCGGCAACATTTCTCGCGGTAGTTGGTCATTTTCGCTGTTGAATGAAGATGGAGATTTTTCCTATATGTGTGATAGCGCACAGACTGATGCCCTTCCGAGTGTTTACATCAGTACCGAATCTAAAAGTATTACATTAAGGAGACCTTCTATGAAAAAACTCAACCTCTCGTATCGAGGTTTGTTGCTTACTACCTTCTTTTGCGGAGCACTCTTTGCTCTACTGCTTAGCTCCCCCACTTCCACGGGTCACGCAGCAGGCACGGCAGCAGAAGCGCAGAGGAGATATACACTTGCGATCACCAACAACTCGAAGTACGACATCCATCGCCTCTATCTGTCGTCGAGCGAGGACAGGAACTGGGGGCCTGACCAACTTGGAGAAGAAATCCTGAAAACAGGCCAGTTGTACACAGTCACCAACATCGTCCCAGGCGAGTACGACGTTAAGTTTGTTGACGAAGATGGTGACGAGTGCGTCTTGAAGAATATACAGATATTCAAGAATACTTCGTGGACGCTCACGACGCAGTGGCTAACAAGATGTGAAGGCTACCACTGATAAAGTTGTAGGCCAGGTTTATAGCTTGCAGCAATCTCCTCTGACGCCGCTATTGGACAGAGACTGTCGGGTGAATTTTTGCAAAGCGTGCGCTTCCGCCACAGTCGCTAATGAAACCTGTAAGCTCGTGAAAGAATTTTTAAGTTGCCGAGGGTGCAAGCGCACGCCTTTAAGACGCTGTTTCAAAAGTCAGAGCAACCAGGCTTCGTCAGGAGCTTTATGTTTATAGCAAGAGGTTGATTCCTACTGGATTGACCTGCCAGGAGCAGAATGTTGGACATTGCTTTCCTGGCGGAGCGCGGCCATTTAATCCTAACTCCCGGCTATGAACATTTAGCCCCTAAGGGGCTTTTTCACACAGCTTCTTGAATTGAAATTATTCACCGACTGATTTCATCAAGCGCGCTGCCCAGTCTCTCAAGCCCTTCTCGCAGCGTGTCTGTATCACAACCTATTCCGATTCTGAAATGCTCCGGCATCTCAAAAAATCTTCCGGGCACAACCGAAGTCTCGTACTTTTCTGCCAGCAGCCGACACAACTCGTCCGCGCTTCCGCGCTTTAGGCGAGGGAATGAAACCGTGCCGAACTCGTGCGGCGTCCGATCAAGATCGTCGCGTCCACTATAGAATGAGTTCAATAACCGCCCGTTCGTTTCAAGCAGCAGGCGCGCACGAGCAGCTATCTCATACAGATTCGCAAGCGCTATGCAACTCAAACGCTCAGCCGCATGCGCGGGGATGACGCCGAACAGATCATTCAGACGCCACAATGTTTCGGCAAGCTGCGGGTCGGCTAATATCCAACCGCAGCGCAGACCGCTCAGCCCGTAAACTTTTGTCAGACTGTTTGTTGTGACGAACTCTTCGCCAAGATGAAAAGCGGAGCGCGGAACGTTTTCAAAGAGCGCGTCCAGATAGACTTCATCAACGAGTATGCGCGCTCCCATTCGACGGGCTATCTCTCTTAACCGCAGAAGTGTTTCGTCGCTCACGAGCGCGCTCGTCGGATTGTGAAGGTTACTCAGAACTATGAGCCGCGTGCGCGGATTCACGCGGCGCGCTACTTCGTCCACATCAAGACGAAAGCCCTCTTCCGATTTCCGTGTAAATCTTTTGACATCAGCGCCCATGTACTGCGCTGTGTTGATTAATAATTCGTAGGTTGGATGCTCTATCAACACTTCGTCGCCGGGCGCGAAGAGCGCGGCCATCACCAGATGATTTGCCATTGACGTGCCGGTGGCTGCGACGACGCATTCGATGGGCACCTCGCATTTTGCGGCCAATGCCGTCTGAAGCGGTTCGTAGCCGTAGTAGCTTGCCCCGCTCAGTTCAAGGTCTTCCAACTTAACCGGCAGATCGGCCAGCGTATAATTCTTCAACCCGCTCGACGCCAGATTGAATCGCGCTTGCGAGCGAGTCTTGGCCCACAGCATGTAACGGGACGCAATCACGCGCGCGGTCATATGCGCCTCCACCATCGCCAGAAAAAGTAGATGGGAATCCCTGCGGCGACTATCAATAGACCGATTCCACTGTTCTGAGGATATTTATAGACCGTGCTGAGCACAATCAACGCGCACGCCACAGTGAACAGAGCAGTCGTAACGGGATGACCGGGCACGCGAAAACCAACGCTTTTTGAAATCATCGTTGATTCAACTGTTGATTCGTTTGAAGAAGTCAACTCGTTCGCCGGGCTGTTTACTTCTCTTTCAATAGTACGCGATTCAGTTGCTCTGCGACGAAAGATGAAGAGCGAGGCAGCCGTCAGGCCGAACCAGATGAAATCAACTGAGACGACGTAGTTGAGAATCTGTTCGTACCTGCCCGATAGCGCAATCACTATTGCGAGCGCGCCCTGAATCGCAATCGCAAGAACGGGTACGCGCGTTCGCGGGTTCAGCCATGCGACGCTCTTGAAAAATAGCCCGTCCTCGGCCATAGCGAAATAGACGCGCGGCGCTGTAAGCATTCCCTGGCTCAAAAATCCGAGCGTAGAAATCGTTATGCCTACTGCTATCAACGCCGCGCCGCGTTCGCCCAGCGCCATTCGCATCACAGCCGACGCAGGCGTGGTCGTCTGGGCCAACCCGTCTTGACCCAGAACGTAAAGACAGACGAAATTTACAGTCATGTAAATCAGCACCACGCCGCTGACGCCTATGATAAGGCCGCGCGCAAGGTCGCGTCTTGGTTCGCGCATCTCGCCCGCGACGAAGCTTGCCGTCTGCCACCCGCCGTACGCGAACATCACAGGCGTCATCGCAGCACCAATCGCCGTGAGAAGTCCGAGGGAGACTGGACGATCAAGAGTTGGCCCAGCGATCCCGTGCGGCGCGCGCACAGTAAAGAGTCCGCAGACGACCAGCAATGCAATGGCAGTAATCTTCAGCAACATCAAAGCGTTCTGCACGCTGCTTCCGGCGCGAACTCCGAAGCAGTTGATAATTGTCAACACTCCAAGCGCGAGCGCGGCTATTACCCAATCGGCAAGCGGTGCGCGTGTTATCTCCAGAAAATAGCGCGCGAAGGTGACGGCCACAGCAGCCATTCCGCCCGTTTGCGTTACGAGCAGCAGCGCCCAACCGTAGATGAATGCGATGGAAGGATGATAAGCCTCGCGCAGGTAAGCGTACTGCCCGCCAACGCCCGCGTACCTGTCTGCGAGTTCGGCGTAGATGAACGCGCCCGCAAGCGCAATGAGTCCGCCCGTGAGCCACGCACCCAGAATAAGAGACGGCGTATGAACCTGTCGGGCAACGACGTAAGGGTTGATGAAGATGCCTGAGCCTATTATCCCGCCCATCACTATCATCGTCGCATCGAACAGTCCGAGCCGCCGTGCAAGCTTCGGCTGTGCGTCAGAAATAGTGCGCGCTCGCTCCGCCATCTCTTTTGTATTCATCAGCAGAAGTTCCGCTAGAAGAGATTTTATTATACGTCAACCTGTATCTATCCCTGAGTCGTTTGGGAAAGAGACCTCATCACGGAGTCACGGAGGGCGCAGAGATAACACAGAGAATTTGAGATTTGAGATTTCAGATTTGAAATCCTCTCTGCAACCTCTGTGTACTTCAGTGCCTGCGGTGTTGAGCTACGACCTTTACTAATCTTGATTGAGTTAACGAGTATTTCCTCTCAGAAAAGACCGAACCAGCGAGTCGCATTCAATATCTCGCCTGCGCCGAACGAGAGCAGATTGGCAAGTGTGATGACGGCAAAGTTACGCAAAGTTGTTTTCAAACTTGATTCCAACTTCTTATCGTAAGCCAGCCAGAACAGCGCGCATTCCGCTACGGGCGCGAACACTTCAGCAACCAGCAGGTAAAGAGAGCGAGGGCTTGAGGCGAAAAGCACTGGCAAGACCAATACTACAACCGGATAAGTGCAGGCCGTGAGCCACAGCCCGGCGAAGAAGCGCTGTTTGAAACTGAGCGTCCTGGATAGACCGATGATTAAAACCGGAGTCTCAATCGCAACGCTCAACAGATAACCCAGAGGAAGAAAGAGCCAGAGGTCGCCGGGGCGCGATGTCGTTAGCGTAGGCTCAGGCGCGAGGTCTAAGCCCAGAGCGTTGAAG
>DATHJK010000426.1:0-10203 GCA_035316225.1 Pyrinomonadaceae bacterium | reverse complement strand
CCCTACATTATTACAAACGAGAAGCGCGCCGCGCAAACTCTCCGAAAGAGTAGAAGCGCGGCGCGCTGTTTGAGATTAGGTCAACTCTACGGTCTGGAAGGCGATGGCGATGGCGTTGCGGCTGGCGGCGACGGCTCAGGCATCCTGAAGATGCTGTCGTCAACAGGCACATTGTGCTTAATCTCTGTGAGCGTGATTGCGCTGCTTTCGTCTACGCTGGAAAAGCGCAGGAGGAAAGGCAGCATCACGCCGTCAACATTCCTGTAATCGCTGTAGTCCAACTGCTCAGGGATTGGCGCAAGCATGGTCTTCGTGATGAAAAGCTGCCGCAAGAGAAACCCCGTCTCGGAATCGAAATATAGTAGCTGTCTGGTGTCACTTGAAGGATTGTATTCGAGCACGTAAGCGTCGTGGTCTCCGACTCTATCTCTTCCTACGACGGTCATTCTGGGGAAAGGCTCGCTGATTTTCAGAGCGCTGAAGGCCAGCGTCTCCAGACGCAGATCATCAAGGTCTGCCCCGTGCAACGCGCGCGCGCCTCTGGGATTTCTCATCCAGCCGCCCGAAGGCGTGATCGCCCGCGCGAACACAGCCCCTTGCGGGCCTGTCGTCGTCATCAGCATGCTGTTAGAAGATTTAAGAGTGATTTCAACTGCTCCGGTACGACCCGGTGCCATCTCCGTGCTGCCCTTCATCACTGTGGTCTGTATCTTTGCTATTGCAGCCCTTCCGCCAACCGCCGTAACGTACTTCTCCAGAATCTGCTCTGCGGTCGGCAGCGAAGCTGGCGCTGCGCCGGGAGGCGTTGGCGCTGTGCCGCCGGTTCCGCGCGTAGCAGTCGTTAAGGGAAGCGTAGGAATATTTTGCGGCGCGGTCTGTCCCCTGTGGCAGGTGTAGCAGGTAACGGTAGCGCCCTGTAGAGCTGCGGCGTTCGTCCTGTTGATGTTGAGAACCATCTGAATCATGCCACGCGCAGTCTGCTTCGCCGGCTTCGCATCGCTATCGGCCTGAAGACGACCGTCCTGGCCTCTCACGTGGCAGTAGTCGCATCTGACGCCGAGCGACGCTCCCATGAAATTCATAACAGGGATGAGTTGCGAAGATGGCAGCCCGTTCAGAACTTTTATGTTCTTAGCAACCTGCTCAACCGGAGGGTCTGCCTGCTGTTGTGTGCTCTGTTGCCGGGCTGCAAGCGCAGTCTCGAACGAGAAAGCATCGCTGTGAACATTTTCTGTTCGCGCGCTGGCGCTCCTTATCTTCATATTCACGGCGAAGAACCCAAGCGAGAGGGCGAGCGCAGCAATCAGGACGGAAAGCTTAATGCGTTGAAGGGTCATGCGAA
This sequence comes from Pyrinomonadaceae bacterium, assembly GCA_035316225.1. Classification (GTDB taxonomy): domain Bacteria; phylum Acidobacteriota; class Blastocatellia; order Pyrinomonadales; family Pyrinomonadaceae; genus 3-1-20CM-3-53-8. The sequence goes on along the minus strand of DATHJK010000426.1, from coordinate 8,861 downwards.
AACAACTCCTTTTCTGCGATATGGAGCCAGTTAAACCGGGATTGTACGAACGTAAAAAGTTGGGCTTAAGGGAAGACCGCTCTTCTTTAGCAGGAATCGGGCCGGATGACAATCCTTTTTTTCCAAAAATTTATCAAGCTTTTATTAAGCCGACGGAGAAAACCCGAACGCTTGAGGCGAGGATTATTTGCTTTCATAAAATTACAGCGGGCATCTGCTCTAACTTCTCTCTAATGGAGAGGTCTCTGCTCGCGCTTTCGCTCACCATTTTTGCTTCGGCGGTAATAGAGTGTGATGATAAAACCCGCCAGCCCGTTAAGGAGCATGACCGCATTGGTGACGACGAAGACCCAGTTGTGGACTAGCCAGCTATAGATGGTGAATCCTAGTGAAGCGGAAACCTGACCTATGAAGAGCCACTTGGATACGCCCTCGCTCGTCCCCTCTTTCCACTGCTTGTAGACTTGCCTGGCAATCGTCAGCACGAGTATGAAGGAGCTGGCCCAGCCGATTATCTCTATGAACAATTACTTTCCGCTCTCCTTAGATGCTGTGTGTGGATAAGAGATGAGGCGACGCCGATTATTCAGCTTCGTTCGGGGCCGCAAACTGAGTTATTCGCTCGCGGTCTTCGTTCGTTATCTTAGTGAAGTGCGCGCCTATGAAATAGCCTTTGACGACGCCGCCTTCTTCCAGTGACTGAAAGCGAGCAAGCGTGCTCTCGGCGCGAACAACGCCGCCGGGCAGTTCTATAGCAAGATCGATTCGGCAATCTTTGCGCGCCAGGTAGTGTTTGATCTTACTGGCCGAAACGATTAATCCTACGCCCGACTCGCTTATATCGCGCGTGCGCCCGACGAGAGTTAGTCCGGCGCTGAAGCCGGATTTCGACGGGGCTTGCGCCGCTTCTCGGAAATTGAGGCGGACTGGAAATTGCGCCCTTCGCCTGTGGGCGTAGCGACCTTGTGACATCGGAATCAATTAACCTTTGACGCCAAATCTCAAAGCGGCGAGCATCTTCGGCATATTCAGACCGGATGGAGAATTTTATGGCAGAAGGCGCTCGACCGTCGCCAGAAAGCTACGCGCCTCCAGCGGCTTAGGCTCGTAGGCTGTCGCGCCCTGAGAGAGAGAGAATGTGGCGTTGCCCGTGCCGAAGCCTGTTGTGACAAGGATGGGAACATCCGCAATCTCCGGCGTGTCTCGCACGCGGCGAACGAGGTGAATGCCATCTGCGGCTGGCATGCTTATGTCCGTGATAATCAGATCAGGCCGAACACGCACAGCCTCCTCATAACCCTGTACGCCGTCTTCGGCGGCAACCACATCGTAGCCGCGCCGCCTGAGCGCCATGCACATCAACTCGCGCTCCTCCGAGTCATCCTCCACCACCAGGATTTTCTTTTCACTATTCATGGCTAAGTGATAAGTGATGAGTGATAAGTGATAAGAAAGAGAAGAAGACAGGAGTCAGAAGTTAAACTCTTATCTTTTGTATTCTTGCTTCTGTATTCTGCTTTCTCTTATCACTTATCACTCATCACTCATCACTCCTCTTCCCACTTTCTTCTCGCACAGATCGCGCAAGTAACGAAAGCTGTAGATGCCGGTCTCGTGGCCGTCGCTCCATCGGAAATTGAGGGCGTAGCGTCCCACGATTGAGATGTCGCCGATCTGCAATTCATTCGAAATCGCCTTTGGGTCAAGCATGCGTTCGCCGCTCCACTCGTTGACGCATTGCGCGCACGGGCACGCGCGACGAAGATCAGGTGCGCTGTAATTACAGACGCGCCCGTCCGCCCAGGTGATGCGTAAGCCAGCCGCTCCCTCCTGCATGATTTCGCGTGGCTCAATTGCATCCCTGCGATCTCTTGGCGTGGCTTCGCTCATTTGTTCTCTCTTAAAGCCTGCTCGACCGCTTCCGCTGTTATTCGCCAGTGCGACGCAGACCAGACGGCCTGACCGTTTCGCAAGATTATTGCCTGCGGCGTTTCGTGCTGTACGCCTGTGCGCGCCTCCACCTCGTTCGAGACTGCGCGAGCTTTCTGCACCACCACGAGCGAGACTTCGCCGTCCAGATTTTTCATCTCCCTGTAAGCAGCCGCGCTAACGGGACACATCGTGCTGTGCTTGAAGAGCAGGACAGGCTCCTGGTGAGAGCGCGAGAGCAGTTCGTCCAGCGCATCAGCGTTTTCGACAGAATTAAAATAATTACTCATATGACTTTCTTTGATAACGAATATGATTCGAAAAGGGGCGCACTGCTTCTGATATTAGCTCACCGAACTGATAACCTCAAACGAGCACCCCGCGCCGCTAACCAATCTATCGCATGGCTCACTCTGACGAAACCAAAAGCGCGCTACTTTTCAACGCCAAAAGAGCCGATTGAAATTTTCATTGACATTTTTCTCAGGATGGTAATAATCTCAGAATTCCTGACAGCAAGTCTCTGCTCTCCACTCAATCGGGGAGTTCGTCATTAAGTAGCCTATCTTCGTTATCTCACGTCAAGCTTTTGATAATTAGCTATGAGCAAAGGAAAAACAATCGTTATTAGCGATTTACATGTAGGCGCTGGAGAACTGGACGATTGCGACGAAGAGTTACAAAACTGTTTGGTTAGCTTCCTCGATCAACTCTCCTCAGACGAAGATAAGATTGAGTTGGTTGTCAACGGGGATTTTTTAGATTTCGTGCAGGCACGTCCTTGGCAGGACGCCGGGCTTGAATCGGTCTCTAACACTAACGTTCCCCTATGCTTTACAGAAGATCAGTCTGTAGAAAAGCTAGAGTCCATTGTCAACGCTCACGCGCCAATCTTCGCCGCGCTTGGCCGCTTCCTCGCCGCCAAACCCGATAACAAACTGATCATTATGCCGGGCAATCACGACGTTGATTTCTTCTGGCCGCGTGTGCGCTCAATCTTCATGGACAAGGTTTGCGAGCAGGACGAAAGCGCTCCTGCTCGGCTTCATTTCTATCTAGAGCGAGTTTATCGTCCGCCGTCTTGCCCGCAGATTTGGGTTGAGCATGGCAATAATTACGACCCAATAAATTGTTTTAAGGTTAAGGAACTCGACCCAACAGGTGGATACTACCTAGAACCGAAGCTTTACTGGAGCGAGAGCAATCCCCCCATCTTCAAGGATGCAAACGGCGCAGAGAGGCTCTATGAATGCATCGGAACGAGATTGTTAATTAAATACATGAATCAACTGGACGCCGATTACCCGTTTGTTGACAATGTCAAACCCTTTAGCCGCTTCGTAAGGATTTTTGGTGCGTCGGCACTCGTTCCAGGCTACGGCTTCCCCAAAGTGATTCTGCGTGTGTGGGGAATGTTGAGCTACCTCATCAAAGAGGGCATTACAAGCCCCAGCAGTTTGATGGGGATAAATGCAGGGGGTGGAGCAGAGGCGAACAAAGTCGGGCCATCAGCAATTATTAAAGCCATTCTAAAAGAACTCACGCCGGATGAATTTCAGAAGCTGACGCAACAGATCAAATCGCGTGGATTTAAGTTTCGAGGTGATCTCAAAATGTTCGCGCAAAGCGATGAGAACGCAACGAAGCTTATGGATTTCCTCGCGGACAATCTAGACTTGATAGATGACATAAAGGCAAAAAGTGATTCACTGCTTGGCAGCACGCCTGGCACTCTTTCACTGGTCAGGGGATTCAACGTGAAGGAGACGAACGAGTTGATAAAGGCTGCCAACAATATTGTCGAAAAGAACCGGGACGTGATTGGCATCATCATGGGACATACTCACGAACCCGTGAAGAGCAGCAAGTATATCAATACTGGATGTTGGACGCGCTATTACATCTTTACCGATGATGAAAAGCTCCGTCCGTGGAAGCTGCTCAAGAACAGCTCGTTTCTCAACTTTCCTTACCAACTCAATTACGCCGAGATCATCCCCGAACGCGAAGAGCAAATGCGGGCGGGTTTTTATCTGGAGAAGACGCGCCCATGACAGATATGAACAAGTCAAAAGTTATCAAGCTGAAGGTTTCAAACGACGATAACGTCAGAAGAAGGCTCATCTGGGACCCTCCAGCAGAAAATGAGTGGGACCCTTACTCCATCGAGTGGGGCGCTCTTAAGCGAAGGTCGGAAGACGTTCGCCAATCCCTCAAACGATTCGTGAACAAATGCATGACCGATGGGCCGAACCGCACCGGCAAAGAGTTGAAGCAATTGGCCGTTGAGGGAAAGAGGCTATATGAACTTCTCTTCAAAAGACAACGTGGGCCTGAAGAGCCGAAGAAAGTTAAAGAGTGGTTGGAAGGGCTGGAACCCGGTTATCGAATTATCGTCACGGTTGACGAGCAGACTTATGTGCCTTGGGGTTTGGTCTACGACGCAGACCCGGACAAGTTAAGCGGAGAGGAAGAGGACGTTGACATCAACCATTATCAAAATTTCTGGTGCTTCAAATACTGCCTTTCCACAATGTATTACAAGATTGGCGCGAAGAATGTGAAAAGTCCGAAGTCTATTGATTCTTTCAAAATACTTTCCGTCACCCACGACGAGACGATCACGCAGGTGAAAGCTTGCTTGACCGACGAAGAGAAACGGCTCTTCGACTGGTGGTACAAGAAAGATGTGGCACCGCCTCTGAAATCTTCAGCAGAGTTGTCGGCCAAGTGGAAGAAGCTGGCGGACGAAATTGACCTGCTCTATTTTTATTGCCACGCGAGCGGGACAGACCTCGCTCTCAGCGACGGGGATACGATTCACAGGGATATTATCAAATACGATCTCACGCGTCAGGCCTCTCTCTCTAACAAATATGATTGTCTGGTCTTCCTTAACGGCTGCGCGACAGCCATAGGTGATCCCGAGGGCGGTTTTCTGGAAGCTACCAGCGGGGATGGCTTCTGCGGCTTCATAGGCACAGAGGCCGAAGTGCCGGACATCTTTGCCCTTCGCTTCGGTCTGGCTTTCCTCTACAACTTTTTTCATGAGGGAATGCCCGTCTATAGCATTATGGATAAGCTCCGAAGAGATCACTGGCCTTTGAGCATCATCTACAGCACCAACTGTTATCCAATGCTGCAAGCCGGGAAAATGCAGCCTTCCACTCTTCCGGCGATGAGCTTTGGTAACTTTAGTGAGTTGAAACTCGGAACCACAGAAGAATCATTGATGTAAAGGCGGAACGCGACCATTTCAGTATCAGTAGCGCCACAAGCAGCAATTCAATCATGGCCGTCCTCGCCCTATAAAGGCCTTAGCTTTTATAGACCTGAAGACGCGCCGTTATTCGCCGGGAGGGACGTGGACGTTCACCAGTGCGCTGGCCTGCTCGCGCGCGATTCTACGCGCGTACTTATACTGCACGGCTCTACCGGTTGCGGCAAATCCTCTTTCCTGCGCGCCGGGCTGATTCCCTTCATGGAAAGCGAGGAGGCGGGATTTAAGTTTCCCAAAGAGAGCGCAGATAGCGATTCAAAAACCATCTTGATCAGATCAACCGATAAGCCGCTGTTGGAGTTGGCGCGTAGCGTTTATGAATTTGCCAATCAGAAGTCCTATTTTACAACCCCGACGGGCGAGCGCCGCATTCGCAATCTGGGCCAGGTCTTAATCAGGGAGAGCGGTGAGACCGAAACAGAGATTGACCAGGTGAAGGATGAACAGAAACTTAGCGAGCCCGAATTCAAAGAGAGAGCGGCTGGCGACCCTGATTACCTGGTTCATGTTCTTGAACAGATCGCGGCCAGGCTTACCAAAACTTTAATCTTCATCATAGATCAAGGCGAGGAAGTGCTCACGCTTAGACCAGATAAGGAGGGAGATTCGTTCCGTGAGAGCTTCTTCGATTTTCTAGCCAGGTTCAGCCGTAAACATTTTGACCTCAAACTGATGGTTGCGTTGCGCACGGAGTATTACGGGCGATTCCTCGGCAAGATGCAGCGGCGTGGGCTGAACCCTGAAATGGTGAAGCATTACCTGCTGGATGAATTAACGCCCGAGCAGATGATCCGCGCAATCGAGCGTCCAACCTTAAAAGAAGAGGTTGGGGATTACGGAGCACCTTATGATTTCTATCACTTTGAATACGACGAAGAGCTTCCCAAAAAGATCGTTGACGATCTGATGTCGAAGAGACTGGCTGGCGGCATCTTGCCCGTCATGCAGATTATCTGCGACAGGCTCTATCGCAAGAGCAAAACAGCGTTCGGCACGCCGTGGAAGATAAGCAAATCTGCTTACGACATATTAGGCAGTATTGAAGACCAGATTGATAATCACTTCAAACTGACCTTAGACACCTTATGCCGAAAGTACAACATCACCTCGGACAGTAAAATTAATAAGGAGACTGAGCGCTGGAAGGAGATTTTGTCTGAGCTGGCGAAAGCGCAACCTGATGGCACCATCACGACCGACGTGAGATCAGCCGACCAGCTCAAAGCAGCGGCGCTGAAGGCCGACTGTCAACTCGATTTCTACAATACGATGGAGTATCTAACGGGCGATAAGGTGCGTATCTTGCGACAGGTTGATATGATTAACGCCAAAACGAACGAGATCATCAAGTGTTACGGCCTGGGACACGACGCCATAGGGCTGATTCTTAATCAATGGAAGGCGACGCAAGAAGAGTTAGAGAGTACGCTTGAAAGCAGAAGGCGCTTTGGACGTAGCTTTGCTTTAGCTTATATTTTTATTGGGGGCGGTCTTTATTTTATAAGCAAAATAAAGTTTATTGACAGGCTATCCATGAGTGAAAGCTTTAAACGAATAGCATGGGCTTTAATCATTCTGGGAGCAGTAGCGTTCTCAACATCTTATGTAAGCAAAGAGAAAATAAATAACATCTTCTACTCTTGCCTATCGCTTTACGTACATTCGATGCAGCTTTTAATGCCTTTCCTGAAATTAAAGTGTCTTAGATCATTTAGATTGGTAAAGCGTCTTAGATCATTTATATTGGAAGATATGAAGAATGATAAACAAATTCGGAGGATATTTCTGCGAAACCCCAAGCTGTTCGAGCGATTCGAGAGAGACTATCTATTTATTAAAATGTGGGATAAGAAGACTTGAGCCGTCAATAAAGCGATAGTCATTCGGCACCTGGAGCGTTATTGAGAAAAGCTCAAGCACGGTTCTAACCTACTGAGCTACTTCCCAATTCCCCATCGTCACTTTAAACCGGAAAGCCCCGCCTTATATTTTAAGGGCAGGGCTTTTCAATCCGCTAAATCTCCTGCCTTCAGTTGATTCTACTTTAGCGCTTTATCCTCTCCACTCGCCCACTAAAACAAACGGTGCCCAGTAGAATGGCGCGCTGTAGCGTTTGTTCTGAATCATCTCCAACTGCGCGGCGCGCATGGCCGACGATGGCGATTCGCCCTGTCCTGTGAGCAGGCGTTTGTAGAAGCCTGTCATCAGCAGCGCGGTTGATTGATCCGCAACAGACCAGAGGCTCACGCCTACGGTCGGAGCGCCCGCGTACATGAATGCGCGTGTTAATCCAATCACACCCTCGCCGCGACGCTCGCGCCCCAATCCTGTCTCGCAGGCGGAGAGCATGACGAGCGGCGAGCCTAGATGAAGATTGAAGATTTCGTCTGTGCGCAGGAAACCGTCGCTGTTCTGATTTCCTATGAGCGAGAGCACGACGCCTGTGAACTGTGGACGCTCGGCATCGAGCAGCCCGTGCGTTGCTATGTGAACAACGCGATACTGCTTGATGCTCTGCGTTTGCATATTGTCCTCGCTCGCCTTCAGTCCTTCCCAGACTTCAGCGCGCCCGCCCGAAGTCGTCACGAGTCTTGAGATTTGCAGCGCCTCGTCATGCGTTCCATTCAATCGCGCCAGAGGCAAACCTTTCATCTGCGGGTTAGATGATGCTGCGTTAGCCTGGTCTCCTGCAACGTCCGTCAGCGCGCTCTGCAATCCCAGACCTCGCGTGTCCGCCGCTTGCGATGGCGATGCTGCTGCGCCGCTCGCTCGCGGGTCTAAAGAGTTGAAGACGGGATCGGCCACGAGCAGGACATCGTGCCCTGTTGGTCTGCTGGATTGTTTGCGCACAACCGCTATGACCGACGCCGATGGAGCATAGACCACTTCGTTCGTCTTGATTAGATAGGGCAGGGTCGAATAGTCTGCGCCGCCGCCAGCCGTGACCAGCGCTTCAAAAGGAATGTAGTTGAGCGCGCCGTCCGCAACGACAAGCAAGCGGCGGTCACCAACAGTTGATGCGGCTGGCTGGACAGCGGTGTTGTAAAGCGCGTTAGAAGCAGTGACGAAAGCTGCGGCATCCGCGCCGCTTGGGGGCGGCGTGCTCGATAGGCCAAGCCCGCGCGTCTGATTCGCGGCAACATCGATGCCTACGATGCGACGCTGAAGGCGAGGCGGAATGAGTTGCGCGCGGAAGTCCTGCGCCTGCTGATTTACTGCGCTTCGTGCTGGCAACCGGAAGAGAGAGACACTCGATTGCGTGGCGACCCATAGAAAGGAGCGCTCCTCGCCCAGACTGTATTCAAGAAGCGCAGTGCGCTCGTCCAGAACCTGCTGCTGAACCTCCGCAAGCGATAGCGGCTGCGGCGCTGTCAGGGATGCGTAACGCGGCGAGCCTGCGCGAATCTGATTCTCTATCTGGTCGTATTCGGTCGAGAGAGTTTCCAGTTCCGCTTCAAGCTTTGAAACGTCCGGCTTCTCGCCCTCTGTAGCCGAAACGCCGGTGAGCAGTTGTTCAATCTCCTGCTGGCGGTCAAGATTGTCCTGCTTGCGTTTAAGAAGGTCAGGCGGCACGCCTTCCGTGATATTCGTGCCCGTCTCGCCTAGAAGATCAAGCAGAGAACGCGCGCGTCCCTGCTCCACAACTTTGAAA
>DATHJK010000425.1:0-12042 GCA_035316225.1 Pyrinomonadaceae bacterium | reverse complement strand
AAGGGCGAAAAAAGAAAGTAATCTATAGCTATTTTCGAAAATGGTTGCAAGGAGGAAGGAAGAAGAATGTATATCTTCCGGATTTCGAAAAATGCGGCGCACCAGGCAAGCGACGGCTGGCCGAAAGTCAAGAAGTAGATGAGCAACATCCCAAGGTCGGACGTAGAAGCGTGCTTGCCATTGCCACCGGCAGAACGAAAACAGGGACTGGTATCAGAACCACCGCCGATATCGAGAGAAAGTTTGAGAAAGGCATCAAAAACTTCTATGAGAAAAAGGAAAAGAGGAGCCTTGTAGAAGCGTTCGAGGAAACTTTAAGACGATATTTCCACGCAGACATAAAAATCGTTGACGGCGCACCCACCTACATCCTGCCGCCGGACGACCAGTTACCAACCTTCGATCAGTTCCGCTACTGGTACGAAACACAATACCGTGACGTCGAGCGAGAAAAGAGGTCGCGCGAAGGAAATATCACATTTGAACTGACAAGCCGCGAATTGCTCGGAAATTCAAGGATGGCTGCTTTCGGCCCGGGCTCTCAATTCCAAATAGATGCCACTATAAGCGACGCGTTCCTAGTAAGCTCCCTCGACCCGCTACGCATCATCGGACGGGCAGTTTTCTACGATTGTATAGATGTTTTCAGCAATGCCCTCACGGGATATGCCATCACGCTCGAAGGCCCGAGCTGGCTCGGGGCGATGCTGGCTCTCGACAATGTCGCAATGAACAAGGTCGCTTACTGCGCTGAGTACGGCATCGAGATTGATGAAGAAGAGTGGCCGTGCAACAGTCTCCCCGACGCAATCATTGCAGACAGAGGAGAGTTCGAAGGCTACGACCCTGAAACCCTTATAAATTCCTTGGGGATCGATGTGCATAACACCGCGCCCTGGAGGGCCGATTGGAAAGGCATTATCGAACGCCACTTCGGGATTGCAAACGAGAAGTTCATAAAATTCATACCAGGGAGCGTCCCACCAAGAGGAAGGTCGAGAGGCGATCCAGATTACGATCTCAAGGCGGCTTATACGCTCAATGATCTCAGAAAGGTGGTAGCCTGCCACGCACTTACATACAACACAACGCACTACATGGAGTCATACCCGAAGCAGGAATACATGATCCCCGACCATGTCGAGCGATACCCTCTTGACATCTGGAATTGGGGCATCAAAAACCGCTCCGGCCTACTAGGGACGTTGCCGCAAGAGGTCGTTAGGCTCAATCTCTTGCCTCGCAAGTTGGTCTGGGTAACACCTGCCGGAATCCATTTCGAAGGCGACCTCTATTTCACGTGTGCATTAGCAGCCAGGGAAAAATGGTTCACGAAAGCTCGCAACAAGGGGAGCTGGCAGATTGAGGTCTGCTTCGATCTTCGCACGACCGATCATATATACATCCCGCTCGACGGGGGGATGAAACTCGAAACGTGCTGGCAAACAGAAGCTTCGAAACACCTTCGTAACCGCGACTGGGACTGGCATGAGGCAATGGACTATTTCGCGCTGGAAGAGGCGGCAAAGCAAGCGGGTCGAAAACGCAGACGAGAAAAGGCCGCCTGGTTTGCCGCGCAGAAGGACAAGATCGATGCCGAGGCCGTCGAAAGACTGGAGAAAGCATTGAGGGTAGCGGGCAAGTTGAGTAAGAGCGCACGCCGGGCCGGTCGGCGCGAACATCGCCAGGAAGAAAAGATGATGGAGCGACAGCAGAATGCTTGGCGACTAGGCGCGGCAATCGCTGACGTGGCGCGCAGGCCTTCGTCTCCCAATGATACTGCCGCAGTTCGCCCCGATAACGGCGACCAAGAATATGTACCGAGGATGAGCAGGATCAACCGCATACGCGATATTCGCAACAAGGAGTGGGAGAATGAGGAAAAGTAATCCAAAGCCGGAGAGAGCAATCAGGGTCATCAAGGGGCGCGTGGTTCGTGCCGTGTATCGTCAGCCTGAGTGCCCGGAGCACGCCGGTAATCCACTTATAGAGGCCTTACCGCCCGTGATGACTGACGATCAGATCATCGAACGACTGAAATTTTACCCCAGGTATGACGAAGCTCAGCGAGGTGAGCCCGATGAAGTCCGCTCTTTACTCATTCAAAACGGAATGAAGTTCTTTGCGCCGTTAGACGCTCATATTGATCTGGCACGGCGATTAACAAACTTACTCCGCATGAGTTACGCAGGTCGAAATCCGATGGCGAATGAATTCCCCGATGTAGGTCCGGGAAAAGAATCATTCGATCAGTACGAAGACCAGTATAAGAATCAGCCGGATCAACTTCCCCTGACCGCATCGGGCTTCAACATCATCGGTCCGAGCGGCGTTGGCAAATCATTTTCAATAGAGAGAGCTCTGAGTCTGTTCCCACAGACTATTCACCATAGCAATTATCGGGGGCACGATTTCACCCGTTCGCAGATCGTATGGCTAAAGGTCGATTGCCCGTTTGACGGCAATGAACGCGGCCTCGCTTCTAACGTCTTCAGAGTAATCGATAAAATCCTAGGCACCACATATTACCTTAACTACGCTGGTAAGCGGCGCTTACAGACCGAATTGCTGGATGACCTAACTGCATTAGCCGACAACCATTATCTAGGAGTGCTGGTAATAGATGAAATCCAGCGTCTCAGCCTGGCGAAGAGCGGGGGAGCAGAAAAACTGCTCAACTTCTTCGGGCAACTACGCAATGAGATAGGCCTCCCTGTCATCCTGCAGGGAAATTACAAGACACTATCAGTTATCAGCGGTGATTTCTCTCAAATGCGGCGTGGCACGGGACAGGGGGATATCGTCTGGGACCTGATGGAGGAAGACGAACAATGGCAAGAGTTTTCCGAAACACTCTGGAGATTCCAATACACCAAAAAGAGATGCAGCCCGGACAACAAAGAGAAACTCACGAAGAAAGATTTGGAGAGGGATCCTAATAGGGTGCCGAAGACGCTGCGCCAAGTGCTCTACGAGGAGACGCAGGGCATTACAGACTTCGCTGTCAAAGTATATATGTTCGCGCAGGAGTGGGCCATTGACAGCGGCAAGGAGGTCGTAACGGCCGGGATTATCCGGTCTGCTGCGAAAGATAAGCTGCGCATTCCGCAGGAGGTTCTACAGGCGCTGAAAACGAAGGATAAACGCGTACTCGAACAATATGAAGACCTTTATCACGAAGCCTTCAAGAGTTACCTCCATCAGCAAGGAGGAAACGTAGATGTAAATGGAAAAATAGGCTCATCGCCCGAAGTCCAGGAAATACTTGAAGCTGCTGAAGCTACCACAGAAGCACAAGATAACACTGAACAGACAGCCACACCGCCCTCGAATGAAAATTTGCCGCCTTCTACGGAAGGTAAATCTAACAGGAAACCTTCAGCCAAAAAGCGAACTAAAAGGGTTCCGGCGGCGCAAAAGGGAGAACTGCCAAAGATAATCGACTCACTCGTAAACAAGGACAATAACTCAGCTTACGAAGCCCTCAGACAAGCTGGCTACATTGAGTCAGCCGGAGATTAGTAAGCAGTTGGGCCTCAAAAGTTTTGAGCTGATCTTTAACTGATGAGTTGAGATGATAGGTTATTTCACTGACCCATATCCGGATGAACTTTTCTACAGCGTATGCGCACGTTATCACGCGCGCGCCAAGTACAAGTTCAAAGAAGCCACTGCCAGAGATCTGTTCGGCAACGGGCGCGCGGCAATTACTATAGACCTGCCGAGCCGCTTCGATTCCTTGATAAAGTCCCTCCCTCCTGGCCATAACTACAGCAGTGAACGGCTGATCTATTGCAACACGCTGCTTCCTTTTTTCTCACCATTTTTACCGCCTGGCAGGCTCAGCAAGATTTACGATGAAATGTGCAGAGGGGAGGATACAGGCGGGTCAATTCATGGACGCATCGGCATTCTTACTTCCGATATACGGTCAGAGTTTCTGAAATTCTGCACGGTCTGCGTCAAGGAAGATCGCTTGAAATACAGGCAGGGGCCATACTGGCATCGCCTACACCAGATTCCAGGTGTGATCGTTTGTCCTGCACACCACGTTTTCCTCGAACAGAGCCATGTGCGCGTTCGCAAAAGAAGAAGCTCAGAGGCTTTTGTGACAGCAAAGCAAGCATTGACGAGCCTTCCTCCGGTTCGGCCAATAGATACTTCAAATCCTGATCATCAAGCATACTTACGGATCGCGCGTGATGCTGAATTGCTGCTGAATCATCCCGTCAAAGGCAGCGAACTTAGCCTATTACGCGGGCGTTATCATGGATTACTATTAGAACGTAGGCTGGCAAGTTACGCAGGCGTGGTGCGCATTACCGCCCTGCAGAGGGAATTCAAAGAATTCTACTCAGACAAGTTCTTGGCAACGCTACAATGTCCCCTTGACAGGCGAAGTAACTGGCTGGTCAGGATGGTGCAGGGCGAGCGCAGTACTCACCACCCAATTCATCACTTATTGCTAATGCGTTTCCTCAACTGTTCGGCAGAAGAATTCTTCCGCCTTCCAGAAAAGAAGGAGCCGTTCGGCAAAGGGCCGTGGCCGTGCCTGAACAAGGCTAGCGACCATTACCGGGAAGACCGAATTGAAAGTTGTGAGATTGGTCATACGCAGGATGCCGGAAAAAGATTGATGGGCACATTCCGATGTGATTGTGGATTCGTCTATCGCCGCATAGGTCAAGACAACTCCCCGGAAGCCCGCTATACACTTTCCAGGGTGATGTCTTACGGCCCAGTTTGGGAGACAAAGTTACGGGAATTTTATAGCAGCGGCAATTTAAGCTTGAATGAAAGAGCCGAGCGTCTCGGAATCGCGCGCTCAACCATCGTCAAGCGGGCGGCACAGTTAAACCTCTCTAAAACAATAGATTATAGGACAGCCCAGTCTGAGGAACACATATCTACGCCACGCGCAAGAAAGAAGCTGTTGGCAGGGGATCGTTCCCCGGAAAATTACCGAAAACAATGGCTTCAAGTGCTGAAAAATAATCCTGAAGCAAGTAGGACTGAACTAAGAAGAAAAGCGCCGGCAGCCTACAATTGGCTCATTAAGTACGATAAGGAATGGTTCAATTTCATCTCGCCGGAGCGACTCAGGCCATCGGGGCCTAAACCCATCACTGATTGGCCGAAGTACGACGCGGAGAAGTCGGTAATTGTTAAAGAGGCCGCAGCACGGATGAAGAAAATTGACGGTCGTCCGGTAAGAGTATCCAAAACAGCCCTCGCACGTGAACTAGGCATGTTGTCATTAGTTCATAAAAGACCGGGTCTCCTCCCATTGACTATCGAAGCCTTAGAAGAATCAGCCGAGACCAATGTAGGCTATGCAATCCGGCGCATTGAATGGGCAAGGGAGTGTTTTGAGAAAGAGAAGAAGTACGCTAAATATTGGGATCTAATCGCACGTGCCGCTTTAAGAAATAGTATTGCCGCAATCCCTGAGGTTAAAACCGCTATTAAAGAGGCTTTGTTGTGTCTAAATCCTTTGAATATTGAAAGTAGCTTCAAGGAGAATTGAAAAGTTACCAACTTTATTTCCATGGCCAAGTTTGGAACGAGCAAATGCTCAGTAGAAAGTTACCAACTTTATCCGAAAAATAGTGATGTCCCTTCAATGTAGAATCAATAGCTTAGAGATAAGTTAGTTACCAACTTTAATTCCGCCTGACTAGGATTGAGAAAGAAGCGTCTTTGAGGAATAGAAGAAAGACGCTTCTTTTCTATTTAATGAAGCGAAAAATAAAGTTCACTGCGCGCGACGAGAGAGCTTTCATTGTGTTAAAATTTCTTCATGCTGCTCGAATGGCTTGATGTTCATAGTTTCAGGAATTTGAGCGGCAGAATCTTCTGGGGCGGCGGCCTCAACATTATCTACGGCGACAACGGGCAGGGGAAAACGAACTGGCTCGAAGCCATCTACCTGCTCGCTACTACTAAATCTTTCCGCACACAAAAGCTGCAAGAGTCGATTCGATTCGGTGAAGACCTGGCCGTAGTGCGTGGTCGCGTCGCTGAAAGCGCGGAGGTTCATCGTGAACTCTCCGTAGCTCTTCAAGGCAACACCAAGGCAATCTCAGTAAATGGAAAACGCGAAGCAGTCGCACGCTATTTGAGCCAGCTTCACACTGTTTCTTTCACCGCAGACGATCTTGAGATTGTGCGCGGCACGCCGGAGGCACGACGAAAGTTTCTGGATCGCGGTGTAGTTGCTCTTCATCCTGCTTACGTGCAGACACTGGCGGATTACAACCGCGTCATTAAGCAGAAAAATCGTCTTCTGCAAGATGCTTCAGAATTGGAAATGAGCCTTGAGCAGGCGGCGGAAATCATAGCGCCCTGGAATGAACAGTTAATCAGTTTGAGCGCGGAAATTCACCGTCATAGAACAGACTATCTTCAACGCCTGATTGAAGCTTTAGAGCGTCGCCTTTTCGAGCGCGAAGAGGTCACGATTCGCTACGTCTCTTCACTGGAAAGCAAAGGTGATTTGAGCCATTATGAGGCGCTTATTTCAGAGCGGCTTCAACTTCGTCTGCCAGCCGAAATCAACGCCGGATACTCGCTCATAGGCCCTCACAGGGACGATCTTGAAATCCTGTTTGACGGGCGCGATATACGCGCTTTTGGTAGCTCCGGCCAACAGCGTAGTGCATTGATAATACTTGACTTAGCAGCGATTTCGGTATATTATTCCTGGCATAATGAGTATCCACTTTTCCTCATTGATGACGTGGACGCAGAACTAGATCGGAAACGCATTGGCTACTTGCTGGAATACCTTGAAGGTCGCACTCAAACGTTCATCACGACATCGAAAGAGAGTTTCGTGGAGCAGTTTGTAGCTCGTGCAAATGTGTATCAGATTCAGAGTGGGGCGGCTGTCGGGAGCGAGCCTGAAAAAGAGGCCATTCGGTCAGCCGCGACTACCTCGGAAAGCATCTAATTGAAAAGGCGTTCGCAAGTTGTTTTACCGAACGTCACTCTTGATCAATTAAGAAGAAAATTTTATGAGCAGCCTTTACGAAGAGGAGACTGATTTGGCAACAGCACCATCAACATTACCGAAGAAGAAGGGGCCTACCTACGACGCAACAGCGATCACGGTTCTTGAGGGTCGTGACGCAGTGCGCAAGCGCCCCGCTATGTACATAGGCTCGACCGGCGAACAGGGTCTGCATCACCTTGTCTACGAAGTTGTTGATAATTCCGTTGACGAAGCTCTTGCGGGCTATTGCGACACGGTTGATGTCACGATTCATCTGGACAATTCGATAACAGTGATTGACAACGGGCGCGGCATCCCGGTCGATTATCACAAGCAGGAAAAACGTAGCGCTGCCGAAGTAGTGATGACGAAGCTTCACGCGGGCGGCAAGTTCGATTCGAACGCCTACAAAGTTTCCGGCGGCTTGCACGGCGTCGGCGTCTCTTGCGTCAACTTCCTTTCTGAAACGCTTCGTCTGGAAATCTGGCGCGACGGGAAGACTTATGAGCAAGAGTATGAGCGTGGGATTCCTGTTATTAAGCTGAAAGAAACAGGCAAGACGCGCAAGCGCGGCACGAAGATTACTTTCAAGCCTGACTCGCAAATTTTCGACACGACAGAATTCAGCTTCGATAAGCTTTCGGAGCGTCTACGTGAGAAGGCTTTCTTGAACAAAGGCATCCGCATTACCATACGCGACGAGCGCGAGGAGACAGAGCGCTCACATGAGTTTTACTACAAAGGCGGAATCGCAGAGTTCGTCAAGCACCTGAACAAAAACAAGTCGGTTCTGCATGACAAGCCGCTCTATTTTGAGAGGACGGGCGATAACCTTTCAATCGAGATAGCCATCCAGTACAACGACGCTTACGACGAAAAGGTCTATTCCTTCGCCAACAACATCAACACGGTTGACGGCGGCTCACATCTTTCTGGCTTCCGCTCGGCTCTAACTCGCACGATAAATAACTATTCGCAAACGAGCGGCCTTGCCAAGAACTTCAAAAGCTCTCTATCCGGCGACGATGTGCGCGAAGGACTTGTAGCAGTCATCTCAGTCAAATTACCGCAGCCACAATTCGAGGGACAGACCAAAGGTAAGCTCAATTCGGACGTGAAGGGGCCTGTCGAATCTTTCCTTAACGAGCGACTCTCAGAATATTTCGAGCAGAACCCGACCGTCGCGCGCAAGATCGTGGGCAAGGCCGTTGATGCCGCTCGGGCACGTGAGGCTGCTCGCAAAGCGCGCGAGATTGTGCGCAAAGGCGCGATCAACTCCACAATGCTTCCGGGCAAACTCGCTGATTGCCAGGAGCGCGATCCCGCCCTATCGGAACTCTATATAGTCGAGGGCGATTCGGCGGGTGGCTCGGCCAAGCAGGGGCGTGACCGGAGAAATCAGGCCATTCTGCCGTTAAAAGGTAAAATTCTGAACGTTGAGAAGGCGCGTTTCGACAAGATGCTGGGTCATGGTGAGATAAAAGCCTTGATTACCGCGCTCGGAACGGGCATAGGCAAAGAGGATTTCGATGCAAATAGGTTACGTTATCACAAGGTTATCTTGATGACGGACGCTGATGTGGACGGTTCACACATACGTACCCTGCTTCTGACATTCTTTTATCGCCAGATGCTGGAGCTAGTCGAGCGAGGTCACGTCTTCATCGCTCAGCCTCCGCTATTTAAAGTAAAGCGCGGCAAGAAGGAGGAGTATATTAAGGACGAGCGCTCAATGGTTCGCTTCCTTATGCGACAAGCTACTACTGACATGAAAGTGAAGTCAAAAGGCTCAAAGGTGGTTGTGGAAGGGCGCGATCTGGCAAAGGCGCTTGAGCAGATGGTGGAGTTCAAACGCTACTGCGAGAAGGCTGCTCGTCGCTTGGGTGGAGACGGTCGAATGCTTAGCATCCTGCTTGGAGCATTGGGCGGTCCCGATGGTGTCTTGCGCAAAGAAGGCATGACATTACGAGCAGTCTTCGAGGACGAAAATTACATAGCCCGGTTAGAAGGCGCTCTGGCCGATCAGCGTTACAAGACCGATCTGACAGAAGATGAAGAGCATGGAATGTGGGAGATAGAAACCACATCGGATTCCGGCGCGAGCGTAATTATTGACTGGAATCTGGCGAGTTACGTAGAATTTCACAAGGCTGTGGAGCTTTACATGGCTCTTGAAGAGAAGCTCTCATCTCCTTTCGTCGTAGGCGAAAACGGAACAAGCGAGACTGTACAGACGCGCGAAGAACTTCTTGAACGGGTGCTTGCTGCTGCCAAGAAGGACATAACAATACAGCGCTACAAAGGCTTGGGCGAGATGAACCCGGAGCAGTTATGGGAGACTACTATGAACCCGGAGAAACGAACGCTCTTGCAGGTTAAGATTGACGATGCCGTGGAAACGGATCAGATTTTCACCGTGCTGATGGGCGATGCGGTTGAGCCGCGCCGCCGGTTCATTGAAGATAACGCGCTGGATGTAAAGAACCTGGATGTCTAGCCTACTGAGTAAAAGGGAAGCGCGGCGAGGCTCTATTTGACACACCGCGCTTCCTTCAGTAAACTGAAATTCCTTTTCCTCCTGTGAATCTTGCCGCTGCATACACGGCGTATGCAGCGGCCTTTTTTGTTCTTAAAACGAAAGAGAATTAAGCCTTGTCTTTGTTCAAGGCAGAGTCCACTTGCGCGTCCAGATCAACGCGGTCGGATTCGTTAACGCCCGACTGGTTATAGTAACCGCCGGGAGCGAACTGGCCGGATTCGCCATAATCAAGCGAGCGCTTATCGTTGGCCGGGTTCAACTCCTCGACTGGATTCGGCGTTGCGTCAGGCGTCAACTCCGGGTCTTCGTTTCGTTCCGAAATGCTGGATTGAACTGGATTATTCTTTGACATTTTGTATGCTCCTTCCCTGGTTTGTTTAATTAGCGCGTGGTTTTTCGCGGAAGCGTTCTACACGAAAGCGCGAGAGCTTAAGGGGTGTGCCGGGACTGATACCAGCCTTGCGCGCGGCTATCTCCACCTGCTGGCGTGCGGTCTCAACGCCTTCAATGTCTGGCAAAAGTAGACCGCGCCTGAGATTGCTTTCGTCTTCGACGATGACTCCGTAAGTTTTCGGGTCAAGGTCTTCAAATTGGGCTGGCTCCGGCGCGTGAAGCACATCAACGGAGTAGCGCAGGGTTGATAACTCATCCTCTCTGACAGGGGAAAACCGCGGGTCGCGCGTCGCGGCATTAACAGCGTTGGCGATTAGCTCTTCGGCGAGCGTGTCTTTCACAGGTTCAATCGTGCCTATACAGCCGCGCAAGTCTCCGTCCAGAGTCTTGATGGAAACGAAGCAGGCAGCGCGCTCCTTCAAAAGCGGCGAAAGTTTTTGGGGCTTTTCAATCAGACGGCCTTCGCGCACGAATGTCTCTATGGCCGAGCGCGCAAGTCGCGGCAGTCCTTCTGTATCGGTTGAATCTTCTTGATGCAAGTAGACCTGTTGTTCGTTTGAGACTACTGTTCTTTGGCCGCGCACAATCTGCGCAACCATGTAGCCTACGCCGAACGGCGCTTCGTAGTTGATGACCTCGCACGAGGGAGCAACTTCTTGCGTAGCTCCGAAGGCCACGAGCATCGAGCGGTAGCCGCACTCGCCCGCGAGCTTTCTTAAGTTCTGATCTATGTTAATAATTCGTTGCGGCTCGCAATCGCGAAGTGCGGCGACTATCTCTTCATCAAAGAGGTGGGCTTGTTGATTATATCCGGCGGGAGCTTCACGCTTAAGGCGATGGCTCAAGTCGCCGCTGGCGATGAAAGCAACGGGGCGCGCGGTTCTGTCAACGGCACGTTTGACGCTCGCGCCGAAGCGCAAGTGATCTTCGTTCGACAAAAAATTGTAACCAAGAGCAACAACGCGACCGCTCCAGCCGTTTCTGAGCAGAAAATAGAGTGGCACAGCCGTACCGTGATCCAGTTCATATCCTTTAATTCCCAGAACCGCGTAGCCGTCTTCCGAAGCCGCGCGCGCAATCGCTTCCAGCAATTCTCTATCAAGCGGAGCTTCGACAATCGTCTCGGCTGCGCGGAAGTTCGAGAAATCTCCGTAGAGCGTGTCGTCCTGGTAAGTGACAAATGCGCGTGCGTCTAATGGCGCGTGCGGTGAGATGAGTATGACGGTTTCAGCACCACTCTCTATGACTCGCTCTGTCAATTCGTGCATGGCCTCGATTGAGCCGCGCACTTCGGCAATCGCCTCACGCCCCACTTCTGGAACCATGATCGGCGGGTGCGGCGCAATCCCTGCGAAGACCAGCGAGCCAGAGTCCATCTATCACTCTCGCGCCAAAGAAATAGGTCGCTTCTCTTCAATCACTCAACGACGAGCGTGGAAGAGAAAAGACTTTCGCCTCAATCGCCGCGAATGACAACAAGCGACGGTCAAAGCTTCGTAAAACTCTTTTGCGGGGAACGGGAGCATTTTACCACACGTCACGCGCAAGCATTCAACCTGAAATTGCGCGACAAGCGCGAAGACTATTATGATGTATCAGCTAAAAGTCGTTGATTATGAGCAACACGTTCGACATTTTGATTGTTGGCGCAGGCCCTGCGGGTTCTTTCGCGGCTGAGAAGTTGGCGCGAGAAGGTGCGCGCGTGGCGCTGTTTGACGGGAGACCGCCGGGCGAGCCAAAAGCTTGCGGCGGAGGTGTTACATCGAAAGCGTTGAAGGCTTGGCCTCATCTGCTGGAAGCGGTGGCGCGAACCGTTGACGAGTTGGAGATGTATTCGCCCGCTGGCAAGCGCCTTCACATGAAACTCGCGGAGCCTTTCGCAATCTACTCGCGCCGCACGTTCGATTCCTTCCTTTGTGAAAGAGCGGAAAAAGCCGGGGCGCATGTTTTTCATGAAAGAGTTTCGTTACGAAAACGCGCGAGTGAAAATGAGAACTGGACTGTGCGCGCAACTGTGAGCGGCGAGCAATGGAGTGGGCCAATGATAGTGGCGGCTGATGGCGCAGGCAGCCGCATTGCGCGTGAATTGGCTGGCCCATTGCCTCCAGCGGAGATG
>DATHJK010000424.1:0-4273 GCA_035316225.1 Pyrinomonadaceae bacterium | reverse complement strand
AAAAATTTCGGGGCGCTCGATGTGCTCGTTAACGCCGCAGGCCATCTCTCGAACGGCACGATTGAGAACACTCAGCTTGAAGCATGGGACGCCATGATGCAGGTCAACCTGCGTTCCGTCTTTTATCTGATGCAACTGGCCGTGCCTCATCTGGAAAAACGTGGCGGCAACATCGTGAACGTTTCGAGCGTCACGGGCTTGCGAGCCTTCCCCGGCGTGCTGGCCTACTGCGTCTCGAAAGCAGGTGTGGATCAACTGACACGTTGCGCCTCGCTTGAGATGGCGGCTAAGGGCGTGCGCGTCAACGCAGTGAATCCGGGCGTCGTCGTCACGGAGATTCACAGGCGAGGCGGTATGACGGACGAGGCTTACGCTGCATTTCTGGAGAGATCGAAGCAGACGCACCCGATTGGCCGCGTGGGACAGGCGAGCGAAGTAGCGGAATTGATTCTCTTTCTAGCCTCCGATAGCGCGGGCTGGATAACGGGTGCAACCTACTCGATTGACGGCGGGCGTGCTCAAACCTGCGCGAGATAGGGGCGAGTTAAATATGATTGACGCTCATAAAAACTAGAATATTGAACAAGTCTACGGCTATACTTTGCGCGATAATGGACGATAGACCATAGACGATTGACCATAAGAGCACGCTTTTCATCATCCATCGTCCATCGTCCGTCTTTCTGAATCATGTACAACCAACCACCTTCCAACTATTACCAGCAGCCCTTTCCGCCGCCCGCGCCTGTTAGATCGAGACACAGGCGCGCGATTAAATGGGTTGTGGGCATTATCTTTCTTCTGGTCGCATCTCTTCTGGGGTTGCTCACGCTCTTTCTGGTCGGGGCGGAACTGACGAACATGAGCAGCACACAGGGGCCTGTAGCTTTTCTGCTTGGCTTGATACTTGCCACCCTGCCCGTCCCCATTTACGTTCTGCTCATACTCTGGATTGATCGCTACGAAGCCGAGCCGCTCTGGCTCCTCGGCGTAGCCTTCATCTGGGGCGCTGTCTTCGCAACCTTCAGCGCGCTCATACTCAACACGATTAGCATAGTCGTCTTCAACGAAGCTTTCGGCGCTGTAATCTCCGCACCTATTGTAGAAGAGAGCGCAAAAGCGTTCGCGCTCTTCACGCTCTACTTCTGGAAGAAGGACGAGTTCGACGGCATCGTGGACGGCATCGTTTACGCGGGCATGGTCGCGCTCGGGTTTGCCATGACGGAGAACATAAGCTACTACGGCAGAGGCGCGCTCGCCGGACGCTTGGGCGGCATCTTCATAGTGCGCGGGCTGATGAGTCCGTTTTCGCACCCGTTGTTTACCAGCATGACCGGCATAGGGCTTGGATGGTCAAGGCAGACCAACAACGGGTTCGTTAAATTCGCAGCGCCCGTAATGGGATTCGGCCTCGCCATACTGCTGCATGCGACGTGGAACGGCTCAATCACATTCTTCGGCGGTCTTGGCTTTCTTATCACATACTTTGTAGTCATGGTTCCGATCTTCGTCGCGGCAATCGTGGTAATCTTCTTCGCGCTCCGTAGAGAGGGGCGCGTCGTGCGCGAGCAGCTTCTGTGCGATTACCAGCGCGGATTCCTGACGCCCGAAGAGTACCAGTGCCTGTGCAGCGTGCCCGGTCGCATGGGTTCAAGTTTCAGGGCGTTCAGGGGCGGAGGCTTCCAACTATGGCGCGACCGCATGCAGTGGAATCAACTGGCAAGCGAGCTTGCATTTCATCGCAGCCGCGTGGCGCGCGGGATTTACAGCAATGAACAGGAGACGCGCGAGCGCGAAGCTGCCTACTTGCAACTTCTACACTCATTGAGCCAGCGGCTCAGGCAGATTCAACCCTGACCGAATAAGTAGTGGGGCAATCTCAAATTATCACTGCTATGAATAGAGTTGGATTTTTTCAGACTGAACCACTACTACCGAATAAAAGAACTCGCGCGTTTCTGCCACTTTGCCTTATACTTAGGCCGACCTCGCGCGCCCGGTTGATGCGAGCGGTCTGACACGTGAAAATTCAACTTCTACCCAGTACATTCGACGATCATGGCCGCGCCGCCTCAGAGCAGCGTCTGACCTGTTTCCTCATCAACGACCGCATCACAGTTGACGCGGGCAGCATAGCGATTGCCCTGACCGATGCACAGAGAGAGACGGTGCGCGATGTTATCGTCACGCACCCGCACATGGATCACATCGCAAGTCTCCCGATATTCGTTGACGACCTGTTCGGATTTCTTCGAGAACCCATACGAGTTTACGCGACCGAAGAAGTAATAGACGCTCTGGAGAAAGATGTCTTCAACTGGATGGTCTATCCCAGATTCTCCGAGCTGAAGAACGAGCACGGGCATGTGATGAAATATATTCCCATACGCGCGGGCGAGGAGTTCGAGGTTGCGGACTTGCGCGTCACAGCCATCCCGGTCAACCACATAGTCCCGACCGTCGGCCTGATCATCTCTGACGGAAAAACAACCGTTGCGTTCAGTTCCGACACGGCGGAAACCGAAGAGTTCTGGAAAGTTCTGAACCGGACGCAGCGCATTGACGCGCTGATGATTGAAGCATCTTTTCCAAACTCAATGTCTAAGCTCGCAGAAGATTCCAGGCACTTTACGCCCGCGTCCATGTGCAAAGAGCTACAGAAGCTCAACAACCATCATCAAGGCTTGGACATCCTCGTAGTACATCTGAAACCCGCCTACCGCTCAACGGTCGTAGAAGAACTCAACGCCCTAAACATCCCGCGCCTACAGGTCATGGAGCCTGGGCGAACTTACGAGTGGTAGAATTTATGATCGGCTCTTATGGAAGAGACGCGGGAAGGTCAGGTGGCTCCCTGCGAAGAGCGCCAATTTGACGAGACAAACTCTCTCACCAGCAGTAAGGCTAAAAGCAAAGGGACGCACAGGGACAACTCTATAAGGCTCACCCTCAACCCTTCTAATAATGTTATTCCATGCGTCAATTCGGAAAAACTTATCATTCCCAGTTTTAATCTCTCATGTGTGAAAGGCCAGAAAAGCTCCACGCCGCCACCCTGCTTCGTCGTTAGAAAATCCAGTATGCCGTGACTCATAAAAGCCGCAGCGTATGTGAGGGCTTCACGAATGCGCGCAATGCCCAGCAGGCCCATAGCAAGCGCAGCAACGATGAAGCCCATTGGAATCGAGTGCGTAAAGCTTCTGTGCCATTCGCTGTCCAGATGGAAAACCCATATGAGAAGGAAGTCGAAGTCCGGGATGATGGCGAGCGCAGCGCCCAGCAGTAGCATGCGCCAGTCCGCGCTCAGTGAACTTTTCGGACGAGAGACAGCTACTATGCCCGCCCCGACTACGCCATGTGCTATTGGAAGTGGCATATCGTTTCGACGAGCGCGACACCCCAACTCACTCCGCGCAGAATTCAGTCTTACTCTCTTCGCCCGCCAGCAAGCCCTCCATGTGCTGTTTTGCTTTCCACGCGCCTGTGCGTTCTGCGATTTCGATGCCTTGAGTCCAGGCGCTGCGCGCATCATCTCTCTGGCCCAGATTCAGCAGCGCCGTGCCCAGCATCTGATACGCAGCCGTGTAATCCGGCTTGATGCTCAGAACTTTGCGCAAAGAGTCTGCGGCCTCCTGCCATTTCCCTTCCTTGAAATACTCGCTTGCAAGGCCGTACCAGATCATCTCGTTCTGTGGCTGGTCGGCAGCCATCGCGGCGAAAATTTCTATTCTTGATTGCGCCATTTTCCCCAAACTTTCTGCGTGTTAATCGAACCTGATTGGCTCGAACTCTTTTTCGGCGTGCTCACCCGTGAAGTTTTGCAAGGTGACTCGTCTGCTTGGCAGCACCTGCTCGACTCGGTAAGTTCTTCCCGAGCGCTCGCGCCCCGGCATCAACTCAGCGCGAAAAGTTACGCTCATGCCCGGTCGCGCCCACACATCTCTCTTACCCTCCTCCGCTGCATTCATACGACTCGCCCTCTTTCTAATCAGCACTGCTCCGGCTGCGCCCAACCCCCCGGCGGCTAGTGCCAGCATTCCCATCAGACGTTTCGTTCGCTTTCTCATCTGAAACCCTCAGAGGCTACGGCAATAAGACTGTCTCTTCTCTAATAACTATCTTGATTTCTTCATTCAAATACAAGTCGCGGCGCTCGACTCGAAACCTTATGGATGAGTCGCGCGCCGCTCGGCGTGGGTGAAGAGAGGCGGAAAAGCCCGCGCCCCGGTGTCTAGCACAACGGCTCAAGCTTTTCGCCAATCGTGGGCAGACC
>DATHJK010000423.1:0-6776 GCA_035316225.1 Pyrinomonadaceae bacterium | reverse complement strand
AGGGGATGACGCGCGACGATGCGTTGCTGGCGTTCGAGCGACACGCTACGTCGAAGATAAGTCGCGCGGAAGACCTTAGTGCGATTGCGACTCTGGGGTTCAGGGGCGAGGCGCTCGCTTCAATCGCATCGGTTGCGCGCGTCGAGCTTGTAACCGGAACTGAAATGGACGCGGCGGCGACGCGCGTCGTTATCGAGGGCGGGAAGATGCGCGACGTTAAGGATGCTGCGCACCCGCGCGGGACTACCATCACTGTGCGCGATCTATTTTTCAACGTGCCTGCGCGCCGGAAGTTTTTGCGCTCGGAAGCTACGGAGAGTTTTCATCTCACGAATCTTGTAACGCACTACGCGCTCGCTCATCCCGAAATCGCTTTCACGCTGACGAACAACGGGCGCGAGACTTTGCGTGCTGCACCTGCAAAGGATACGCGCGAGCGCGCTTACCAGATTTTCGGCGCACAGTTTCTGGAAAATCTCCTTGAAGTAAATGCCGGTTTGCCACAGGTCGCTCGCGTTCGCGGCTTTGTCTCAGCGCCGCGCGAGCGACGCACGTCGCGCGATGCCCAGTATCTTTTTATCAACGGACGCTACGTGCGCGACCGTCTAATCAGCCGCGCGCTTTCCGAAGCTTATCGCTCCGTGTTGCCGCACGGAGTCTATCCTGCGGCGCTGCTGTTTCTGGAAATTCCGCTCGAAGAGGTGGACGTGAACGTTCATCCTGCGAAGACAGAAGTGCGATTCCGGCGCGCTGCTGCGGTCGCAGACGCTGTGCGCGAAGCCGTGCGCGCGGCGCTGGCGACGAGCGGTTACTTGCGGACTAAGGGGGCGAGCGAAGAGGTTGAAAGGGAAGCTGTAGAACATCTGAGGCCGGAGTTGAGCGATAGCTGGACGCAGCTTCGACCTTCTGACCTCTCTTCGAGCGAACAGCGCTTTAGCTCAACGACTTCGGAAGGCGCGCCCGTTGATGGCGAGCATCAAGGGTTTACGAGCGAGCTTGTTCCTCCGCTTCGTCAGGATAGAATCGAATTCGGGTTCGCGCCCGGTGATGAAGAGTTGATTGAAGCGCGCTCCACGCTCAATGAAAATCCAGAGATGGTCAGAGGCGTCAACGAGATTCTTCGTCATGTTCATGCTGCATCGTTCGAGACAGAGACGGAGCGCGAAGGACAGGTCGTGCCTTTCGAGCAGAGGGCAAAGCTGCACGCCGCTGCTGAACAAGAGCGCGAAAGTTTGCCCGCTCAGTCTTCCTCGCCGGGCAGATTTCCGCCGCTCGTTTCCGCCGCGCAGTTTGTCAGAGAAGTTCCGGTCGAGAGCGTTTCTACGAACATACGCGCTCTGGGCCAACTGGAAGAGAGCTACATCATAGCGATTGACGACGACGGGCTGCTGCTGATTGACCAGCACGCTGCGCACGAGCGAATACTTTTCGATAAATACCACGCGCTTGAGCGCGAGCGTTCACCTGAATCGCAAAATCTGTTGATGCCTGAAACGATTGATCTCACACCGGCGCAGGCCGCAGCGTTCGATGCGGTCACTGAAGATTTGGAGCATTACGGCTTCGGGTTGATGAGATTGTCTGGAAGAACTGTTGCGATTAAGGCTGTACCGGCGGATTTGGCCGTTGACGAAGCGCGTAACCTGCTCGCGGAGATTCTGGAGACGGCTGATGCTGAAAAGCGTGGGCGGGCGCGCGCCACCTTGCGCGAAGAGATTGCAGCGTCTCTGGCCTGTCGCGCCGCAATCAAAGTCAACACGCCGCTCGCGCCGGAAAAGATGCGCTGGCTGATTGACAGGCTTTTATTAACTTCATCGCCTACTACCTGCCCGCACGGTCGTCCGGGAGTTCTGAGATTAACGACGCGCGATCTGGAGAAGGGATTTCACAGAGCCTGAGAGGGATGAATCGGTTGAATCAACAGGTTATTGAGCCGTTAATTTGAAGGCTAACGAATTGTGCGAGCCGTTCTCGTTATCTAATCCTTTCATCCCTCATTCGATGACTGCCAGCACGTCGCCTGCATTGACGGTTGCGCCCTGCTGGACGTTGATTGCGATGATGGTTCCGGCTCTGGGCGATTTCATCTCGTTCTGCATCTTCATGGCTTCTACCACCACGATGCCGTCACCGGCTTCGACCTGCGCGCCCTTTTCCGCTATCACGCGCACGACTTTGCCGGGCATGGGAGCGACTATCTCTGCGCTGCCATCTGCGTGTGCGCCTGCTCTTGCGGCAGTGCGAAGACGTTTCGTATCAATCAGGGTTACATGAAAAGCGTCGGTGCCGACGTAAACTTCAAATGAATCGCGCCCTGCCTGGCTCTGCCCGGCGCGACATTCGTACACGCTGTTACCATTCTTGAGCAGGTAATTGCCGCTTCCAATTTCGTGCGCCTCTATCTCAAACTCGCGCCCGTCAATCACAGCCACGACGCGCGAGCCTTCGCGTCTGATCTCAACGTTGCGTTCCTCGCCATCAATTTCAGCTATGAGTTTCATCTTCTCCCTGAAGTATAGCTCTTTTTCGGTTGGATGAGACTAAAGACGTAACCGCCGCATGTGCAGAGAGGGTACGCAGAAAAAGTGAATGCTGCTCAATCCTCTCTGGCCTGCGGCAGTGAAGCGTAACTCTTAATCGCAGCCAACTGAAAAACAGAATTGTCATCCGTTTGCAGTGACGTAATAGACGACTCCCGCGAAATCGTCCGTAACGAGGAATGCATTTGGGCCAACGCGGAATATGTCTGCGGGTCTGCCATAGATTTTCCGGTTCTGAAGAAAGCCCAGTATGAAATTCTGCGGCGCGCCGCCACCGTGCGGGATGCGTACGACTCTGTAACCGTGAGCTAAGCCTATCTTTGACGAGCCGTGCAGCGCCACCAGAAAATGGTCGCGCAAGGCAGAGCTATTGTTGCTTGAGTCGAAGTAGTCGAAGCCCAGGGGAGAACTGTGCGCCATGAAACCTGCTACGGCGAGCGGCACATTGCCGCACCCTCGATTCCCCTGCGCGCCGCGAAACTTCGGGTCTGAGTAAACTCGACCTCTGAATTGGTAGCAGTAAGGCCAGCCGTAATTTGCGCCGTCGCTTAGGCGATAGAAAGTGTCTTCCGGTCGGTCGTCGCCTAGATGATCCGCGCCCATGTTCGTGGCGAAAAGTTCATTTCCCACCCACTTCAAGCCAACAGCGTTGCGAAGCCCGCGCGCGAACAATTTCTGATTGCTCCCATCCAAATTCATCTCGACCACGCTCGCGCGCACCTCCTCTCTCTCTTCACATGCGTTGCAACTGCTCCCCACAGCAACGTAAACCTTCTCGTCCGGGCCAATGACGACCGTGCGCGTCAGATGCCACCCGCCATACTTGTAGCTCAAGCCGTAGCCGGGGAAAGTTGCCAGCACTTCGGGACGAGCGGACGGAGAGGTCTCGCCCAATTGAAACCTGTAGCGCAGCAGGTGATCTGTGAGCGCCAGGTAAAGCCACGTAACGCCCTGACGGTCTGTGTGAAAGGTCAGGCTGTTAGGGTTGCGAAGATGAGTGAGATAGGGAATGACCTTGCGAAACCTGCCGGTTGATTCATCGAAGCCGTCCAGTATGTAAACCGCGCCGCGCGTGTTGTCTGCGCGGTTGAACATATCCGTGACGAATATCCTCCCGTCCGGGCTTTGCGCCATGAAGCGAGGCCGGTTCAGCCCTTGCGCGGCTACACGTATGTCGAACCCTTCAGGCAGTTCGAGCGAGAAACTGCGCCCACGCGAGAGTGTGACTTGATGCGGCACAAGTCTCAACGCGCCCGAAGACTGAGCGGGCGCAGCGCTCGCAGACGAAGAGATGCTTTCGACGGTTCTGGCTTGAACCGGGAAATCGAGCGCCAGATGGTTCGCGTACTTCAGACACGCGAGCGACGCTGAGATTATGAAGAGAATGCTGGCTGCAAATGCTCTTTTGTTTTGAATCATTGTTAGCTCATCCTGTAAGCTTTTTTGAAACATGCGAGTCCCCAGAGGGACTCGTTCAAACAGTCTCTTTCAGAGCTTTTGCGCAAGATAATAGACCGTGAGCCATTTTGATGGAACTGAAATTTTCGCGCGGGCGTACAGAATGCTTGTGACGGTAAAGTCTCGGCTGGCCTAATCATGCCCTCTAGCCTTTCTTCTTGCAAAAAGCTGTGGGCGCGTGTAGGCTACCGCAGACATCAAAGGGTGAACACGATGAACATGCGCTTCTAACAGTCTAAGCAAAATAAGAAGAGTGACGCGCTCTTGACGCCAGGTTTCTCGATACTGAGACTCCCGGCGCGCGCCGTCGGTGGCCTATCCCAAAACGGCCCGCTCTCTTCCACAAATTGCTTGGACTCCTACCACTTCTTTCGTAAATCCAATTCAATCGGTTTTTCTTCTACGGCGTTTATCGCCTTTTCATTTGATCGGGGTGGCACATGAACGTTCCTGCTATTGAGGTTCGAGACCTGCGCAAAGTTTTCAGGAAGCGAAGCGGGTGGCTCAGGCCGAAGTACAGAGAAGAGTGGGCGCTCAAGGGCGTTTCGTTCGAGGTTGATAATGGCGAGACCTACGGGCTTCTTGGCCCAAACGGTTCGGGCAAGTCAACGCTCATTCGTATTCTCTCGACGCTGCTCATCCCCGATGGCGGCACTGTGAGTGTGCTGGGCTATAGTCTGCCCGAAGAGCACCGGATTGTGCGACAGAAAATCGGGCGCGTGAGCGTTGACGCGGCTTACTACAAAAAGCTTTCCGCGCGCGAGAATCTTCTCTACACGGCGCTGCTCTACGGGTTGAATCCGGCTGAGGCCGAGCCTCGCGCGATGCAGGTGCTGGAAGAACTAGGCATGGAGAGCCGCAAGTTCTCTACGCCGCTCGAAGAGATGAGTCGCGGGATGCAGCAGAAGATAACGATTGCGCGCGCGCTGATGATTAACCCGCCGCTGCTTCTGCTGGACGAGCCTACGACCGGACTCGACCCAAAAAGCAGGCGCGACGTGCAGAAGTTTCTTGAAAACCTGCGAGCGCGCGAGGGCACGACCATTCTGCTCACTACGCATGACATGGCGGAAGCAGAAAGATTGTGCGCGCGAATTGGTTTCCTTGCGCACGGCGAGCTGGTCGCCGAAGGGACGGCTGCGGATTTAAAGAGAGAGGCGAAAACAGAGACTCTGGACGACGCTTTCATACGCCTGACGGGCGAGGATTTGGACGAAGAGGCGGAGAAAGTTAGCGAAGAGGAAGTTTTAGAGGAGGTGTGATGGAACAGACAATTAGACAAACATGGGCGTTCGTCTTCCGGGGCTATCATCTTGTGCGGCGCTATATCTCATGGGTGATAGTGTGGAACTTTTATGCGTTCGTCACTTCCATCACGATTGCGCTCATAGGTGTGGCCGCTCACGATTATCGTCTGACGCTTACGCTCGTCATTGGCGCGCTTCTCTGGAACTTTCTCTCGAATCTTTATTCGGAGATAGCCATGTCCATAGCCTACGAGCGCTGGGAGGGAACGCTTGAATACACGTTCATGGCTCCCGTCTCGCGCCTTATTCACCTTTCGGGGGTGAGCGTGTTCGCTCTGTGCCAGAGTCTGGTCACGCTGGTTGTCGTGCTCACAGGATTGCTGCTCTTTACGAACATACACCTGGCGGGCGCGAACCTTTTCGGCGTATTCGTGGTGCTGCTGGCGAGCACGTTCGCGTTCGTAGGGTTGGGATTGATGGCTGCTGTGCTGCCCGTGATGAGTCCGGAAAGAGGGGCAGAGGCGACGCACATCTTTCAAGGCTCGCTCCTGTTGATTTCGGGCATCTACTATCCCGTGCAGGTGTTGCCGCGCTGGGTGCAGCCGCTCTCGCATCTTTCGCCCGCGACCTATACTCTGTCGGCCTGCCGCAAACTCGTAGGCATAGGCAATCCTGCTTCGACGGAAACGCATCTGGTCGGCGCGTCTCTATCGGATGTCGTGCCGGAACTCGTGACGCTGCTTCTGATGGGCGCGGTGCTGATGCCGCTCGGCCTATGGGTCTTCGGGCGCATAGAGCATTGGGCCAAGCACACCGGGAAGCTGAAGAGAACCGGGTGAGAAATTTTTCGGTTGAGTTTAGAGGAAGCGTGATTCACCATCGCAGGCACCGAAGAGCACGAAGGAAGCATGAAGAATATCAAGTAATCTCAAATTTGAGATTTCAGATTTGAGATTACGAAATCTTCTCTGTGCTTCCTCAGTACTCTCTGTGTCTTCGGTGGTGAAAAGCTGTTACCATGCCGCCCGATTTAATGAATTCTCAATCGAAATCGAAAGCAGATGAAAAATCCCTCGAACGAAGAGAAGAAAGCGCGAGCCAGCAAGATTCTCAACCTTCTCAAGCGCGAGTACCCTGACGCCAGATGCACGCTCGATTACTCGAACCCGCTCGAATTGCTCATAGCCACAATTCTTTCCGCGCAATGCACGGACGAGCGCGTCAACATCGTTACGGCGAAACTTTTCAGAAAATACAGGCGCTGCGACGACTATCTGAAAGTCGCGCAGACCGAGGTGGAGAGCGACATTCGCTCGACGGGCTTCTATCGCAACAAGGCCAGGGCGATTCAGGGAACGTGCAGGATGATAAGCGAAGATCATGGCGGGCGCGTGCCTCAGGATTTAGAATCGCTGCTTGCTCTGCCCGGCGTGGCGCGAAAGACGGCGAACGTGGTGCTCGGCAACGCTTTCAATAATCCAGCGGGCGTAGTCGTTGACACACACGTGCAGCGATTGTCGAATCGTCTGGG
>DATHJK010000422.1:0-5778 GCA_035316225.1 Pyrinomonadaceae bacterium | reverse complement strand
CTACTACTGCAAACGATTCATACGGAGCGACAGCGGGCACAACCGGCGCGAGCCTGACCGTGACGGCGAGCCAGATTCCCGGCGCAAGCTCCGGCGCTCAATGCGTGCCTGTGCTTACTACAACGAAAACTACCAGCACTGCTTCCGTCAACAACTCTCCGACGGGCACGAACGCCACCTACACTATTCAAGTTGCCAATGCAGCCGGTAGAAGCGCCGCAACGAATCTGACTATCGCAGACACGCTCCCGACCAACTTCACTTACAACACCACGTCATCAATTACGTTGAATGGTGGTTCTACCAGGCCAACGACGACTAATCCGACCGCTGGCGATGCTGTGCCCAACTGGGGTACGTTTACTATTCCTGCAAGCGGGAACGTGAGCATAACATTCACAGTGAAGATTGCCGCGAGCGTTGCAGGCGGCACTTACCAGAATCCTGCGACGGCCACATACACAGACCCTACGCGCACGACTACGAACGGAACGACGACAGCGAGCTACGATCCGGCATCAAGCACGGGCGAGGACGTTACAGTTGTCTCGCCGCCAAACGTCGGCCTTGTGAAATCCGTCAGCCCTAGCGGCACGCAGCCTCCCGGCACAGACCTGACCTACACGATTGCATTCACCAACGCAGGCGGACGCGCCGCAACGAGCCTGGTCGTCACAGACCCGATTCCATCGTCAACAGATTTCAAAGTCGGCTCGGCCACGTCTGCATTGGGAACTACTGGATTAACAGTGGTCATCAGCTACTCCAATAATGGCGGCACAACCTGGGCATACACACCCGTAAGCGGCGCAGGCGGCGCGCCAGCAGGCTATGACAGAAGCGTCACCAACGTCAGGTGGGTATTCACAGGTAACCTGAGCCAGACATCTCCGAACAACACGGGCAGCGTCAACTTCACCGTTCGCATTCGCTAATCGCTCTCCCTTCTTCTCCATCTTATATAACGCGCTAATCTATCCTGATTTAAGGTGAGGTGTGTATGTGTGTCTTATTGTGAAAGTGCTATACTCCCTACGCAAGTTTCCAGAACCGGTTTCACCCGGCAAGAATGCAATAAAGAAAAGGGAAGAGGCTATGATAAATCTTCGCAAGCTATTTGGAACAATTCTAGCCATTCTTTTTTTACAGACTCTTTCTTGCATCTCTACTGCTGCCCGAAGCGCTGCATCTATTGATTCACATCAAAAATACGCTTTCAGTCAGAGCGCGCAATCTCAATCGCAGGACGATGCAGTTCAATCTTTGCTCAACCAGGCGCAGGAGTTTACACGTCGCAGGCAGTTCGATCAGGCCGTTGAAGTCTTGAGACGCGCGGTACAGATGAAACCCGCTCTGGTGAGCGCTCACGTTCAACTCGGCTTGGCGTTGATGCAGACGGGTCAGTTGAACGAAGCGCTGGCAGAGATGCGACGCGCCATTGAGTTGAACCCGAACGATGCTCGCGCCTACGCTGGTCTGGGCAATGTTGAGGGCGCTATGCGCCGCTATGACGAAGCGATTGATGCATACAGGCAGGCGATAAGTCTTGATCCGAACTACTTCGCTGCATACAACAATCTTGGGATTGCCTATGGGACGACGAATCGCTACGCGGAGTCTGAGGAGGCTTTTCGTCAGGCTCTGCGCATAGATTCAAATAACGCAGACGCATGGAACGGGCTTGGCATCGCGCAATTCAGGACGGGGCAGAGGGAAGAAGCGATTAGCTCGTTGAAGCGCGCCGTGCAACTGAATCCGAGAGACGTTAACGTCTACTTGAATCTGGCACGTTGGTATCAGGAGCTTGGCCGCTACGAGGAATCCGCTGATGCTTTCACAGAAGTAACGCGCATCGTTCCCAGATTCCCCGCGACATATTTCGAGAGAAGCCTTGACTATTTCTATCTGGGCAGAGGAGAAGCGGCTGCGGCGGACGCGCGCACTTTCCTTGACCTCACAAACTGGCACACGGACAGAGCCGAGTACATGGTCATACTGGCAGCGCTAGGTTACCGCCGGGCTGGCAGGGATGCGGACGCAAAGCAGATACTCGACACGGCGTTCAGGCGCTCGAACAATGGCGCGTGGCCGTTTCCCATAATCAACTACCTGCGCGGCGAGATGACTGCGGAGAGCCTTCTGGCAATAGCGATCGACAATGACCGCATGACCGAGGCGCGAGCGTACATAGGCATGGACCTGATGTTGAAGGGCAGGAACGAAGAGGCTGTGCAGCATTTCAGATGGGTCAGAGAACACGGAAACCGCAGGTTCGTCGAATACAATCTTGCCGCCATAGAGATAGAAAGATTGGGGCAGAGGAGTTCGCAATAGCTTGCTTTCGCCCTTTAATCCGGGCGTAGATGAATCGCTTTTGTCTCTTTATATAGTACAGAATTTCGGATTAGCCCGAGAGAAAGTAAAAGCTTTTCCTGTTCTCACTTCGGCTACTGTTCATCGCGCTCTTTCTTTCAACCAATAAGTAAATCTGTTTCCTGCAAAGCAAACTAATTCCAGAATAAAAGTCATCAAAACCGCCAATTTGCGCGAGCGCCAGGTTGACGATGAAAGACTCGCTAACTCTCGCTCCAGTCGAATGAGTTGTTAGGCGTCGGACATTTGCGTAACCATATCCGGGAGAATCGCTAAAAGCGTTCTTCAGCAAGCGATATAGTGAATAGCCTTTGACCTACACTATGATCGTCTCTCAGCCTGCTCGCTCTCCAGCGCCCGCTCAGCTTCTTTGACGCTAATTACCTCAGCCGGTTTGTGCGTAGCCATGTAGACTACTGCCCCAATAGCTGCACCGATAAGAGGAGCGATAATGAATAACCAGAGCTGGCTTAATGCCCATCCGCCGACAAAGATAGCTGGCCCAATGCTGCGCGCCGGATTGACCGAGGTGTTGGTCACGGGAATACCCACCAAGTGTATCAGGGTCAGCACAAGCCCGATTGCGATACCGGCAAAGCCAACAGGCGCTTTGATGTCAGTGACTCCCAGCACGGTAAACACCAGAAAGAAGGTCAGCACTATTTCAACCAGGAAAGCGGAGAGCAGGTTGTAATGACCCGGAGAGTGTTCGCCGTAACCGTTGGCCGCGAAACCTGCGACGGACGGATCATAACCGCCCGGTGCGCCTTTGACGATGAGCAACAGCAGAGCCGAAGCCAGAATGGCGCCCAGAATCTGGGCTACTATATAACCGACGGCATACTTCGCATCCATCTTCTTAGCAATGAGTATTCCGATAGTCACGGCAGGGTTGATATGGCAGCCCGAAATAGGCCCGATAGCATAAACCATCGCGAGCAGAGACAGGCCGAAAGCCAGAGAGACGCCAAGAAAGCCAATCCTGTCTCCCGCCAGAACAGCGCTCCCACAACTGGCAAAAACCAGTACGAAAGTGCCCACGAGTTCGGCTACATACCTGTTCATATCTTTGTCCCCTTTAGAATCAAGATAGATTCTTCAAAGTCAAGTTGCCCTTCTGTACTCTTTATATAGCTGCCCCTTCGCGCGTGGGTGTCATAATACATCGCCCGTGTCTCTTACTGAAAGCAATTCAATCGCTATTACTCAAACTGGTGCAGCGTCTTTCGCTCTTACTTATGCTACTTTTTGTCTGCCCGACGCGAGCGACAACTCGGATTGCACCAATAAATGTTTGTGAGAGGCACGGCTCAGAGCGATCGGGTTGAATGAGTTGTTAGATGGCGTCCGGCTAAATCAATAATCTATTTTAAACGAACTCTATTAACATGACAGAGCCTATAACAAATAAATCCATGCTCCAATCCGTAATCTCAACGCGCTTACAATCTGTTCATGGTCTTTATATCAACAACTCACGTTCATGGATTATGCAGTCAGTAAGGTAGCGTATCATCATAAGCCCATAGTTGACGCGCTTCGGTTTCACAGATGACCCATTAAGCATTCTTAGTATCACCTTGAACCAATTCTCCGTTGCGGCCATCGAAAGTGACAGACCGCCAGCTATACGGGGGTTAATCTCTGTAAAGAAAATGCCTTCTGTAGTGCGAAAGCATTGAATGTTAACTGGTCCTATAAACTTAGCCGATCTCAAAATCCGCCGCACATATCGTCTAATCGAATCGTCTCTCACTACCTTCCCTATTACTGATCGGCCAAATTCAATGCAAAGCCGTTGTCGTAGCACGATGTAAATAATCTCTCCGTCCAGATCGCATAAAGCATCTACAGAGATCTCCTCACCGATCAAAAATTCCTGCGAAAGGCGACCGGCCATCTCCACTGGTTCTCCCGGCTTAGCCCGCAAGATTCCACTCCCCCCTTCACCTCTGCGAGGCTTAATCAATTCATACTCGTGCTCCAAAGAGGTTCGCGGCGTCGGCACATTGTGGGTGACAAAGAAGCGGTATGTCTCCCATTTGTCCTGGCAAATAGCAACCGTCTCCGGCGGGGAGATCAGCACGTTAATTCCGTGGCGAGCGAGACGGTCTTTTCGCTTGGCCCATTCAAACAATCCAGTCTCCCGAGTTGGAACGACTAGATCGACTTTCTCGCGGCGACAGATTTGAATCGCTTGCGCAAAATATTTAGATTCGGGGGACTCAGGCAACAGATACCCGCAATCTACAATATATAGTCCAAATGCGAGCGAGCTGACATCTACTCCTACAAGGTTATCTGCAACTGGTCGCAAGTAAGGTAATAAGGTGCCCCACACGGGATTGCCAACATCTTCTATCAGCACATTCATCACTGCACTTCTAAAATGTAGCGTGGATCAAGTTTACTGTGCGCCGACGTTACCATAACTGGGTGTCTCATACTTCCCACAGTTATTTTCACCTCAAAAGTAATAGGCGGTCAGCCCCATAGCTCATTGACTTACAAATCATTTTGACATACAAAGACTTTACTCTCGCCTTAAATTTACGCTCGTCTTAAACAGGAGATTGAATCAATGACAATATCGTCACGTATGCTAAATGTAGCATCAGACCAGCAAATCCGATTACTTCAACAGCAAGTCGCCACCTTACAGGAGGAATTGACGCTTGCGAAAGAAAACCTGGAAACAGTGTTGAAACTCACGGATACTTGGGCCACTAAGCTTTCATCTATACACAACACTCAGTTCCCAACATTGCGAAGTGTTGCGGTGGGAGCATCACGCAAGTTCATCTTTATGTAACAAAGTTTGACGTCGCCTCAGGCTTATCTGGATAGCTGGTTTAACAAGACTTGAATGGTATGTAAGACAAGTCTGTCAGGCTATTAAAAATGTGAATCAAGAGTAGAAAGTTAAGAGCAAACAAGCAACAACCAGTTTGCCGTAATAATGCACCAATAACCCTTTCATTGAAACACACCTCGGCCCACGCATGGCTTTACGAGGAAAATATTTCCTGTCGCAGCACGCCGAACCCGAAAGGGAAGCCTCTTTGCGAGACAGCTTTAATCTTCAAACATCGCCTCTCATCACGTTCGGAGATTATCACACTCCGAAAATCTAACACTCGAATGGCTTTGACTCAAAAGTCAGAAACTGCACAAGCAAATGATGACAGAGAGATTCCAGCAACAAAATATTGCTGGCCCATCTTGTTGTTGAGTCAAAGCCAATTAGTTGTTAGATTTCGCCCTGGTTTTCATCATCCTCAGGTCTGGCACGATGTCAGTGCAACTTTGCTCGTGTGCTCGATCCTTTTCGAGCGGCAATGGGATTACATTTTTGGTGAACTTATGCGAAAATCCGCCGATGCCTGATCACACTGCGAATCCGTC
>DATHJK010000421.1:0-3673 GCA_035316225.1 Pyrinomonadaceae bacterium | reverse complement strand
AGATGAGGAAAGAAACCGTCCACGAATTCACACTAAACGACGCGAAAAAAATATCGCTGTTTCGTGTCGTTTAGTGTGAATTCGTGGACGGTCGCATCCCTCTTTTCCCGATGCAGCCCATTATAAAATAGAAGATCGCCCTGACTTCCCTTTATGAATCGTGTATTGATCGTTGAAGATAACGAAGAGCGCTGCGCCTGGTTTCATGAGAAGTTCGAGGCGGCGGAGCGCGACGTGACGTGCGACGTGCGCGAGGCTATAGCGTGGCTGGCCGAACGCGACTACTCCGTAATCATGCTGGATCACGATCTCACGGACGAGCACTACTATTCTGACGAGCCGGACGACGAGCGCACAGGCTATGCCGTCGCTGCATGGCTTGCCGCGCACCCGGATCGCCAGCGCGACGCCACAATTATCATTCACTCGCTCAACTTCATAGGCTCGCGCCGAATGCTGGACACGCTGCGCGACGCAGGCCGCGATGCCGAGTACGTTCCATTTCATTACCTGCAATCTGGATTGAAGATGTAGATAAGAGGTCTGATACCAGGTTGCAGTACAAATAGAGATCCGCCTGCCCTCTCTTTTTATTGCAACCTGATATCAGATTAAAAGATTGTCGAAGCCTCGTCTGTGGGAGAGCGCGTCGAGGCTTCGACAATCCGTGTTGACCATTAGTGAGGCGTGCCAGCGCTTATGGTCATGAGCGCCAATTTAGATCGGCTACGGCGTATGCGGTGCTAAAGCGAACGCCGTCGGGATGCCGCTCTTATCCAAGCCAGAGAGATGGCTCCAGCCATCTGTCGCCAGTGTCCAGACGCTCAGATTCATGGCAAAGGCGGCTTTCTGGCAATCTGGAGTGCCTGCGGGTTTGTTCTCTGTGAGTAGAGTGTGAACCGAGACATCCTTGGAATAGATGCTTGAGGAATCGCGTACGAAGCCGTTGACGGGGCTGCTCGCCACCGTCTGCGCTCCGCTGGTCGCTGCGCTCGCCGAATCCACAGGATTCGAGGCTCCTCTGTAAATCGAGAAGCCGAAAGTTGCGAAGTCATGCGGGTGAGCCGCTTTGAACGCGATATGCACGTTGTTCAAGTCAGAGTTGTATTCGATAAACCCGCAATTGGCATCTACCGTCAAACCACCGGCAGCCGTGTTGTCTATCTGGTAAATCTCGGCTGTACATGGATTGTTGTCCACACGAATCACCATCTTGAAACCGAGCACGTGGCCCGCGCTATTCGTAATCAGGTAGTGAGGGCCAGGCACCGCTGTGTCAACATCCTGTGCTCCGAATGGTGCGTCGGTTATAGCAACCTTGAGCGCCACGCCGGCGTCCGTCAGATCAACCACATGCGGGACGCCGCCCACGATCTTGAACAGTTCCAGCTTCAAGGAATATTTACCTGCGGCAGCTTCAGCATCGCCTCCTTCCAGAAGATGCGAGTGGAAGTGCGCGCTGGATAAGTCTTCATGTGCGTCAATCGCAGACCATTCGATACCCGGAGACGGCGGATTGACTGGCTGAATCTTGAAGAGATCCATGCCGGGGAATCCAGGCTCAGGCCCAAGCGGATAGGCCGGGAAGCTCAAGTGTCCGCCGGAATCTATCACCGCATAGTGTCTGATGACCGGTATCCCGATTGAGTGCCAGGTATCAGAGACGGCTGTAGCGCCGTCGCTTCCAGTGAGCCGTTTATATGACCAGCGGTAATGCGTAATGCCCGCGGCTATTAACGCTCCCCGGCTAAACCACACGCGCGGTTCCAAGATTCCCCCGAAGGGATTCGGCGGATTCGAGGTCGTCAGTCCGGCCAGCGGATCAGTGGCGGGATTCGCGCCGCTGTAATCTCTTATCTCGTGCATGCTAACGCCATCGCCGATTGACAGAACCGCTACTTGTAGTCCTGACAGGTCAGGCTCATCTCCGCAGGGCACGGCTCGCGGGTCTGTAACGTGTATCGTCACTTCGCTGCCGCACGCATAATCCCAGTAGGTGTGACATCCGATTGACGGCTTGTAGACGGGAGTCCACACACCGCCTATGGAATATTCCACCCAGAAGTAGAGATCGGGATGATCGTAGCAGCAGGAATACCAGATAGTAGTATCGAAGCGCCCCTGAGCATCCGTCTCCAACACATCCAGTTCATCACACCTGTACCACCACCACAGCCAGTCCCAGATACACAGATATGGGATTAGGAGTTGAACGTTATCGGCAAGCGTCCGCCTGATGGTGTTTGTTGACGAAGACATCAGCGCGGCTCTGGTTTCAAGTTTCATCGTAGACCCCAGAGTCTCCTGACGCTGCTCGGCGAGCGGCTGAGCGCTGCTCTCTCGCGCAGACATCATCATCTGCTGATTGCGCACGCCCGTTTGCAAGCGGGCTGCCAGTTCACGCGGAGGCAAAGGTTGCGGGTTCAATGCGACGGCATCCAGACGTGAACTCCTGATGGATTCTGCGCTGAGAGAGCGCGCATGATTCATCTTGGCTATATTCTCTGGCGAAGGATCAACCACGCTCGTGTCATATTGGAAGGGAGGTGGGTCTGGAAGTGGGATAGGGTGACGAAAGGGCTGATCTACGACGTAGAATAATTCATCACGCAATCGGCGTAGAAGATCATCCGGCAATCGCCAGATAATCTCCGGCAAACGATCTACTTCGCAGATGTGAACGCGAGCATGACAGATGGGCAGGTCCGTCGTTGTACCGCCAATCGTCACTGGTCTTACCACGCGCCCACGCACGCGACACCTACACAATAACCAGCAGGCCCAGTAGCGCTCTGGAACACCCAGAAGCTCCTGCACGCCCGCTTCGCGGTTATATTTCCAGAAGGGTTCGTAAGCGTTCCGCCGCTCCATCTCCTTCAGAGTAATCTGCTCTTGCCTCTCGCCCTTTGGAGGCGTTGGCGCAACGAAAATGCGCGCGTACCTTGCCTGCTCCGGTCTCAAAGCAAGTCTCACCTGTTCCTGCTGCACAGGCGCTCTGTCTATGAGTTTACCCATACGGTCAAAAGCGTAGGCCGTCAGCTTGATCTCCTCCTTCGGCTCGCCTTCAAAACCCACTTTAATTCGTATACCTTGTGTCTGATTATCTCTCTCTTGATTCTTATCCTGATTGCCTTCTCCGGTCATCTTTTCCTCCTTCACATTCTTAGACCTGTCGGTCAGGCCACCTGCCCTGTACAGGGCAAAGATAAGCACTGCGATTAGGATCAGCAGCAGTGCTATGATGAGTGCTTCCACGATAAGCATCTCCCACTAGACGGGCAGAGCGCCCCTAGTGTCCTAAGTTCGAAAGCTATATACATTGCTATGGCCGGGCGGTGTCTGGGCCTAATAGGTGATAATAGTGACGGACGTTAATTCTGAAAAAGCACATGTGGTTTATTTGGATACCTGCCGACCACCAATTGCAATACTCGTACCAGCAGAGGGTTCACATGGCTACAAGCCGAAATGCGCGCTGTAATCGGCATGATTCTCAAACGCGAACTTTGAGGTGTATACCGGAGATGACATATACACTGGCGGCGGGTGTACATTCGTTGACGCTTGGGAGGGCTTTACGATGGGGGCGATGCTTGCTGAAAAGCAATATCGGCCAAGCATTTATTGCTGGCAGTTGAGGTCGCTGCAATAGCTTTCAAATCAATAAGAGCAA
>DATHJK010000420.1:0-3521 GCA_035316225.1 Pyrinomonadaceae bacterium | reverse complement strand
ACGAAAACTCTTGTATTAAAGTATTGCCAAGTGCAGATACTTTACTAGAGAAGCGGCAAAAAATTCAAACGAATAAATTCACAAACAGAAATTATTGTGCGGAAGACTAATTCTTAATTAACACGAAAAGTTAAAGAAGAGCGCCAGAAACTTTGTTGAGAGATTTGAAGTTGAAGGAAAAAGGTGTGTGGCTCAATAACCCTGATTCTCGTGTGTTAGCTCTTTTGACCTGGAGTTTAAGCAGTGACGTTTTGTGCGGCGTCGCGTGCGAGCATGGCTACGCCTATGGATACGGCGTCTGTGCCTAATGCTGCTGCGACTATCTGCGTGGCTTCGTAGCAGGGTTGGAAGGCGCGGCGGCCTGCCTCGCGTATTATGGGATTGAGAATGAGGTCTCCGGCCTCCATCACAGCGCCGCCTATAACTATGCGCTCTATGTTCAGTAGATTGATGACGCTCGCAACGGCAGCGCCTATGTACTTGCCTGTGCGCTCTATCATCAGCAACGCGAAGTCATCGCCGTTTCTTGCTTCGCGCGCAATGTCGGCGACGGTGAAATCCTTGCTCATCGCAAGCTTAGATAAGCTTGAGGTCGCGTCGCGGCTCAGACGCTCGTTCGTGCGGCGGACTATGTTTGCAGCGGACGCGACGGTTTCAAGACAGCCCATATTGCCGCAGCTACATTCACTTCCTTCGGCATCAATCGTGATATGGCCGAACTCTCCTGCGAACCCCGATGCGCCCAGCCACAGCTTGCCGTCAATGATTATCGCGCCGCCTATTCCTGCGCCCAGCGTGACGTAGAACATGTGGCGGCTGCCGTTTCCCGCGCCAACCTTGTATTCGCCGTAGGCCGCAGCGTTCGCGTCGTTCTCAAGCTCGGCGCGAATTCCGGTCGCCTCCATCAGCTCCGAATGGATGTTGCCGCGCACGACCGCCGGGAGGTCTGTCGAGACCAGCACGCGGTCTGTCTGGCGATTGACGAGGCCGGGGATTCCAACGCCTATGGACTTGATGTTGGGCGAGATGTCGCGCAAATCCGCCACGATGCGCGTAATCTGCCCTACCAGATTATCGTGCTCCATAGGGGCTTCGCGGCGTTCTATGATCGCGCCCTCGTTTGAGACGAGCGCAGCGCGCATCGTCGCGCCCGAAAGATCAACGCCGATAAAGTTAGGCGATTCTATGTTTTTGCTAGACATAAAGCCCAAGCGCGACTCTCGAAAGACGAGATAGGCGCGGGTGGCAGGAAACGCACGCATTTTAGTGGACTGCTCAACAGGCTGTCAAACAAGGCGCTCAACGTGTAGAATAAGGGATGAGGGCAGAAGGGATAAAGGATGAATAAGATTGAGTTGATTGCATATTGATGCTTTCACTCAATCTTATTCATCCTTTATCCCTCATCCCTCATCCCTTAACCATGCAGATTCGTTCCATACTGTTGCCTACGGACTTCAGCGAGTGCGCAAGTTACGCGCTATCATATGCTACATCTTTCGCGCGCTCGTCCGGTGCAAAGCTCATCTGCGTTCATGTCATAGAGCCTATTGTTCCGACCGTGGGCTATTCCGGGCTATCCGAACCGCTGCCCGTCGCAGACATCAGCGAGCAGTTGGAAGACACTGCCACGCGCGAGTTGCCGAAGATAGCCACGCATGAAGAGTGCGCCGGACTGGATGTTGAAGAGGTCGTGGCGCACGGCGATGCCGCATCCGAGATTGTGCGGGTCGCACGCGAGCGCAATGTTGATTTAATAGTCATATCATCGCACGGGCGAACCGGCCTGGGGCGCATACTCTTCGGCTCGACAGCCGAATCCGTAGTGCGCCACGCGCACTGCCCCGTGCTCGTCGTCAAACCACCACAAGGGCAGTGATGAATGCGGAGTGCAGAGTGATGAATTATTGCAAGTTAAGCTATGAGCCGAAAGATATATGATCTGAAAGCTAGAACGGAGGAATTTGCTTTGCGGGTCATTCGCTTATATGGTGCTCTTCCGAAAACAACCGACGCACAAGTGTTAGGCAAGCAACTGCTTCGAAGTGGCA
This sequence comes from Pyrinomonadaceae bacterium, assembly GCA_035316225.1. Taxonomy (GTDB): domain Bacteria; phylum Acidobacteriota; class Blastocatellia; order Pyrinomonadales; family Pyrinomonadaceae; genus 3-1-20CM-3-53-8. Next base: position 1,470 of record DATHJK010000420.1, on the reverse strand, counting down.
CGTCTGTCGGAGCGCATTATAGGGAGGCTATCCGAGCAAGGTCTGTTGCCGAATTCGTAAGTAAAATTGAGGGCGGGTTGCAGGAGCTTGAGGAAACTTCGTACTGGTTAGAACTCCTTGTCGAAAGCGGAATCGTCTCAGCCGACAGACTGGTAGAGCTTCGGAAGGAGGCAGAGGAGCTTATTGCGATGTTTGTTTCCTCAGTTAAAACTGCTAAGGGGAATCAACAGAAAACCTAATTCATCACTCTGCACTCCGCATTCATCACTGTAGTTTTATGCCGCATACGTTTTACGATCTCATAGGGCAGTTCGGCCTTTATGCCGTCTTCTTCCTCACAGTGTTCGAGGGGGATATAACGCTGCTGCTGGCGGGCGTGCTGGCGCACAGCGAGTTTTTCGGCAACTACAGTTTTTTGAAAATTCTGTGTGCAGGCACTCTGGGCGGCGTTGTGAGCGACAACATCGCTTATTTTATGGGGCGCGAGTTTGGCAAGGGAGCGTGCAAGTTTCGCTTCTACCGCGCCGCTCAGCCGCGCATCGAAAGACTGACGAAAAAGTTCGGGCCGTACTCGATCTTTTTATCGAAATTTATTTACGGGCTACGCTGGGGTTCGTGCGCGTTCTACGGCGTGGGGCGCATGCCTTACCTGCGCTTTCTGCCGCTCACCTTTGCGAGTTGCTTCGTGTGGGTGCTCTTTTTGTCGGGCGCTGGTTATTTCTTCAGCGGCGCAATCACGAATCTCATTGGCGATTATCATCGCATTGGCTTCTACCTGTTGGTACTCGTCACGCTAAGCATAATTGCCTTCTATCTGGCCGAAAGATTCTGGCTGACGAAGAAGATTGAAGAGGCAGACCCGGAACGCTTCCAGGAGTTCGAGCAGGAAGCCAAAGAGAAGTTGATAGGATTCAAGGAAGAGCTACAGGAGCGCATGCACCTGTCACAACTGCCGCGCCGCAAAGAGAATCCCAAGCAGAAACGCGGCGAAGCCGAAGGAGACTGAGAGCAAGGATGAGGGATGAGGGATGAGGGATGAAATGGGTTGAGCCAGTTGCGCGTTGACGCTTTCGCTCAATCTCTTTTCATCCTTCATCCCTCATCCCTCATCCCTTCAAACTTATGATTATCGAGTCATCTGCTCCGACGAGAGTTGATCTGGCTGGTGGGACGATTGACATCTGGCCGCTCTATCTGTTTCACAGGGGCGCGGCCACTGTTAATTTCGCAATAAATTTACGCGCGCGTTGCCGTATAGAGACTCGCACGGACGGGCGCATCATACTGGAGTCGCGCGACCGCAAAGTGGCTTTCGAGACGGAGCTTGCCGCGATTGAAGATTTGGCGCGCGAGGAACGTCTTGAGCTTATATCGAAACTTGTTCACTTCTTCAAACCCGAAACGGGGTTTCATCTTGTAGCGGAGAGCGAAGCCCCTGCGGGCGCGGGACTCGCCGGGTCCTCTGCGCTC
>DATHJK010000419.1:0-9938 GCA_035316225.1 Pyrinomonadaceae bacterium | reverse complement strand
GTACTGACTCTCTTGAGTGCCTTGACGTTATGTTTGAGACGATGCCAAATTCTGCAATGATGAAAACAATTATCATTAACCGGACTCGCTTAAAAAGCCTGCTTTTATCTACCTTCCTTATGCTATTAGTTTCAAGCGCTGCTCTGGCCCAGACAGGGTGGAGGCTCGAACATCTACAGACTTCGGGCGGCGATTTGAATGCAGTCTATTTCGACAATTCAAAGCGCGGGTGGGCTGCGGGCGATAACGGATTCCTGAGCCACACTGAAGACGGCGGGCGCACGTGGACGCGACAGGTTATTCCTACCGATCATGCTGTAAACGACATCTATTTCCGCAACGGCGATGACGGCTTCATTCTGGCCGGAAACCTGATACTCACCACGAACAACGGCGGGCAGAACTGGCGCGAGGTGATGCGGTTCACTCCGTCAGATTCGGGCGGAGCAATCGCAGAGCTTTACAGCATACGCTTTTCAAGCAAGAAGCGCGGCTGGATAGTAGGCTCGCTGAGCCGCCGCGACATAGTTGTCGATAGCCTGCTGCTTTCGACGGATGACGGCGGCGCTTCGTGGCAGAGTCGTCGCGTGCCCACACGCGACGAGTTGATTCACGTTGATTTCGTGAATGACCATCGCGGCTGGATAGTAGGCGCGGGCGGAACGATTTTGCATACGGAAGATGAGGGCGTGACGTGGACGGAGCAACGCTCCGGCGTGCGAGTAACGCTCTATCACGTTGATTTTAACGATACGGATCACGGTTGGGCTGTGGGCGAGCGCGGAACAATACTTCGCACCCTTAACGGCGGCGACACCTGGATGACGGTTGCCGTGCAGTTTCGAGCAAGACTGCTGAGCGTGCAGTTCGCAAACGGCCACGAAGGCTGGGCTGTGGGACGAGGCGGACTCATATTGCACTCAGAAGACAGCGGCGAAACGTGGGTCAAACAGGAGAGCAACACCAGAGAAAATCTTTACGCGCTTTTTGTGGAGAAGAAAAGGGCATGGGCAGTCGGCGGTGACGGCACAGTTCTTCATTACGAGCGCTAAGAAGCAGTTAGAGAAAGCCCCGTAAGGGCTGGATGTTTATAGATGAAAATGGGAATAAGGTTTCCGCGCTGCGGTGTAGGAGCGCAATGTAACATTCTGCTCCTGACGAGCAGTGGCATGATGAATTATCCTCTGGCTATACACATATAGCCCCTACGGGGCTTTTATACTGTTTCTAAGAAATTTGTCTGAGCTTGTAGCGCTGAATCTTGCCGGTGGCCGTTCGCGGCAGTTCTTCTATGAAGTGAAACTGTGAAGGAGTTTTGTATAAGGGAAGAAGAGCGCTCACATGCGCTCTCAACTTTTCGGCCATCTCGTTTGTCTCAAGACTTCCACTTTTAAGCACAACGTAGGCGACGACAATGCCGATTCCGTCTTCGTCCGTGCCGGACACAACCGCTGCCTCTGAAACTTCCGCGCAAGAGAGAAGCGCCTCTTCGACTTCGATGGGCGAAACCCACAGCCCCTTGGTTTTGAACAGGTCGTCGCTGCGGCCCTCGAACCAGTAGAAGCCATCTTCGTCTCGACGGTACACATCGCCGGTTCGCATCCACTCGCCCGTCATAGTCTCTGCCGTCTTCTCAGGATTCTTCCAGTAACCCTTGCTTGCGCTCCCTCCCTTAACCAGAAGATTCCCTTCGCCTGCGCCCGTGATTTCGCGCCCGTCCGAATCCACCAGCTTCGCTTCGTAGCCGGGAACGACCCGTCCACTGCTTCCAGGCTTGAGATAATCGCGCTCATTCGAGATAAACATTTGAAGCATTTCTGTAGAGCCTATGCCGTCCAGAATATACAGTCCCGTTAAATCTCTCCACTCGTGAAAAATTCTCTCCGGCAACTTCTCCCCCGCCGAGACGCAGAATCGTATTGAAGAGGTTTCCAGCAGATTCCCTTGCGAGGCGTATTCGATGAGAGAGCGAAAGATGGCGGGCACGCCGAAGAAAATGGTCGGCTGAAATTTCCTGAAGACTTCAGAGATGATTGCTGGCGTCGGCCTCTCTTTGCACAGGATTGCCGTCGCACCTGTGGCTAGAGGGAAAGAGAGACTGTTGCCTAGACCGTAGGCGAAGAAGAGGCGCGAGGAAGAGAAGAGCCTGTCATGGGGCCGAACCTTGAGGACGCTTTTGCAGAAGGTCTCGACCGTGTAAGGAAGATTGCGGTGAATATGCATAGCGCCTTTGGGACGCCCGGTGCTTCCAGAAGTGTAGAGAATGAAAGCGAGCGTGTCGTCCGCAACCTCAACCAACTCGCTCTCATTCGCGCGTGCAATCTCTTCATCAATTTGGAGCGCGCCGCCGCTACTGCCACCAATGAGCAGAACGTGTCGAAGCTCTGCCAGATTCCCGGACACGCTCTGAAACTTATCAAGCTGGTCTGATGTGAGCACTATAGCTTTAGCGACGCAATGATTCAGAACATACTCAAGCTCTGCCCCGGTCGCCATTGTGCTCACTGGAACGGAGACTGCGCCTGCGGCAATCGTGCCCAGAAAAGAGACTACGAAACCGGGGCAATCACGCGCCGCAATCGCAACGCGCTCGCCCTCTCGAACGCCCAGGACGCGCAGCACGCTTACGAATTTGCGTATCTGATGAAGAAGGTGCTGGTAAGAAATCCGCTCATCTTCAAACAGAATGGCGCTCTCCGACCATCGGCCAAGTTTCGCGGGAGCTTGAAAGATGTATTCGACCAGGTTCACCGAAGATCATTCAACTCGCGTGGCATTGGCCTCTTCAGTTAGCTTGAAGAGCGTTATGCCGGGTATGTCTATAACTACCTGGAGAGTCCCCCGGCAATGGTCGTCTCGGCGGCTGCATCTCACACTGATAGCATCACAATCGTCAAGCCGCCCTGACTGCTCCCGCCAGCGCCGGTTTGCGTAAGATGAAAGATATAAGCGTCGCCGAACTTACTCCCGGACAAGTCTGCCAGGAAAGTAAAGCTTGTGAATTGATTGGGACTGAGTTGAAGCTTCGCCTCGTAGATAGGCCGAAAACCTATGCCGAACAGACCCGCAAGACAGCCGGGGCGCGTGCGATCAATCACCTCCGCTTTGGGGAAATCGGGAAGCACAAATTTGAATCCGTGCGGCGGCGCTTTTGCCAGACGACGAAAGCCCGGCGTATTTTCTAATCGTTTCAGCACAACTTCGCGCACGAAACTGTTGGGATTAAGGTCTCCTATGGCGCGTAGTGTGACCGTCTCTGCCTCTTTGGTATTCAGATTAAGAGTTGACACATTGAATCCGCACGGGCCGGGGCGTCTGGCTGCGCCGGGGCCGCCGCAAGGGACTATACAGATGTTATGCTGCGCGACGTGCGGGTCGTCGGGTACGTGGAAATTGGTCGAACTGGGAGTTAGAGAAGAAGGGTAGCACCTGGCGATGAGACATTTGTGGCCGGAGCTTTGCGGATCATCTGGAGGCAGCCCGTTGGGCGGCGTCCAATCAATCACGGGCGTTTGGCTTCCCCCGTCGGGGGGCAAAGCCGCGCCTGTTATCTGAACCTGGAAAGTGCTGGCCATGTTGTTAGGGGCCATAGCAAGCGACGGGTTGCCAACCCATAGCTCGACCACAGCGCTTTCGTCGCCGGGCGTAACGCAATTACTGTCTGAAGCTTTCTTGTGGAATGTTACCTCGACTGTATTGACCTGGCCGGGGTCTGCCTTGTCCAGCCCGGAAGTCGGGCCTGTGAGTTTGATGTCTGGACTGAGCCACCACACGCCGTTGCTGTTGTGTGTGCCTCCGTCACCTGTAACTGCTTCCATAAAGAAGCATGTGTCAGCGGCGAGGCCGGGATCATTTGCCATAACGAACTCCTTTCAATGTAAGGTTAATGTGCGAGGATGCTTCTACGGTAATCTTTTAGAGTAAAGGCTCTGCTCTACTTAAATCGGCAGCCATTATATCCCTTAACCTTCCGATTTTGACACCTTCACATCTGGCAGCTTGTCTAAGACGATCAAATAAGTGTAGGCCAGCCGAGCTTTCATCGGTGACCGGAAATCTATTTGCAACCGAAAGGAACCGTGCGGCATCTGAAGGAATTGAGCAGGGTTATTCCGTAAGGAATGACACTCGATTCCTCCTGTGATTTACCGCCCGGTGCCTGAGCAGTGCCGGGCGGATTTTTTTTAGGGATGAGGGATGAGAAAGTAGTGATGAATGCAGAGTGCAGAATGATGAATTAAATGCTTTTCAGTTCATCACTCCGCATTCTGCACTTTCTTCCTCATCCCTTCATTGTTGTCTTGTGCCTGTGAAAGATAGTGAAGGCGCATTGGGGAAGTTGATGGTGATCGTGCCGGTGAGTTGGTTGTTTTCGACTCGTCCGGCGACGCGCCCGTCGAAGTTCTGTCCCTGCATATTGATGGTTATGGCTGCGTCGAAGCTGTTGCCGTTGATGGTGCCGTTGCTGACAGGTAGATTGCCTATTGAGGCTTTGACCAGTCCCGTAAAGTTGCTGCCGCTCTGGTTGATGGTGAGCGTGGCGGGCATGTTCTGGCCGCCGCTGCCCACAACTTGTAGCTTCCACGCACCGTTGATGTCGGCGGGCGCGCCGCCCGATGCGGAAGCATTAGCCGTAGTGCTCGTAGGCTTGCGATTCCCGGCAGTGTCGTAAAGCTCTATGTTCTGCGCGTAGGGCTTGATCTGATCCATGATGGCCGCGGCGTCTCCGACGATGACGACGGCAACTCTGTCCGGCTGAACGTACTGGCGCGCGACACGTTGAATGTCTGCGGCTGTGACGGCGTTGACTCTCTCGCGGTAGGTCTGAAGAAAGTCTGCGGGCAGGTCTAACATCTTCATCTGCACTAGCTGGTCAATCAAGCCTTCTTGCGTCTCTATCCTTATAGGGAAGACACCTGTTAAGTAAGCCTTGGCGTTGGCAATCTCTTCTTGCGGAACCGGTTCGCTGCGTATGCGGTCAAGCTCGTACAAGAACTCTTTGAGCGATGCGCCCGTGACAGGCGTTCTCACTTCCGCAGACTCGCGGAAAGTTCCTGCGCTGCGCCGCGCGTCCAGATTCGAGTAAGCGCCGTAGGTGTAACCTTTGGCCTCGCGCAGATTCATAAACAGACGCGATGATGCGCCAGCGCCCAGAACCTGGTGCATGACGAGCATGGGAAAATAGTCCGGGCTTGTGCGCGTGATAGAAGTGTTCGCAATAACTATGTTCGACTGCGCTGAGCCGGGACGGTCAACGATATAGATTGTGCGTTCACTACGCGCGGGCAAGGCCGGGAAGTCCTGCGAGCGTGTCTGGCCTTTGGCCCACGCTCCGAACAGTTCATTGATGCGGCGCACAATCGCTTCGTGCTGAACATCGCCGACGACAAGGAGCACTGCGTTGTTGGGCACAAAGGTCAGTTTGTGAAAGCTCATCAGCCCGGCGCGCGAGATTGCGTCAACGGACTCGTTCGTAGGCGCGACGTGCGAGTAAGGATGCTGGCCGAAGATTATCTGCGAGAGCCTTTCGTTTGCGAGGAATGAAGGCTGCGCGTGCTGCTGTAGGATTACCTGCTTTGTATTCTGCTTCGCAAGCTCAAGCTCATTTTCGGGAAACGAAGGATGAAGCGTAACGTCGGCGAGCAAGTCCAGTATCTGATTCGCATTCGTTGCCAGGGCGCTGGCGGCGACCGTCGAATAATCAGCGTTCGCTCCGGCTGTCAGCGTCGCGCCGATTCTGGCAACCTCGTCGGCTATCTGCTTGCTGGTTCGATGTTCCGTCCCTTCCGTTAACAGTCCGGTCATCATGGATGTCAGGCCGTTCATGTTGCCGGGGTCGCTTGCATTTCCGGTTCTGAATGAGAGCCGGAAGCTTACAAGCGGCAGGCGGGGTGCTTCGACTATGACAATCTGAAGGCCGTTGGGAAGCATGGTCTCGAACGGCCTGGGTATGTTGAGCGGTTTGGTCGGAAGCGGCGCGGGCGCGCGGCGGCGAAAATCTTCTGTTTGAGTTTGTGTCATGGTTTGAGCCGAAATATTCTGCATAAAAGATGAGAACAGAAAAGCGCAGGCCAAAAGCGCCGTGGCGCGAAAAAATTTGTTCTTACAGTGGGGCATCTTCAAATAATCTCCTCGCTCGCTTAGGCGCGCGGCGGTTGCGTGCCGGGCTGAGTCTGGCTTGGCGGATCAGCGGGCTGCTGCGGCTGCTCCGGCCTAGGGGGCTGAGGCTGCACAGGAGTCGCAGGAGCTTGAGTAGGCTGCTGCGGTTGCGCGGGCGGCCTCTGCGGAACAGTTGGCGGCGGAGCGCCCGGCTGGTTCGAGCCTGAAGGCTGCGCCGAAGCTGGCGGATGAGCGGGTTGCGATGCGCCGTTCGCGCCCGGACTCGTACTGTGAGCGGGAACAATGTCCAGCACCACGCGGTTGTCCGTATCAAGGTAACGCGCCGCAGCATCTCTTATCTGTTGCGCGGTGACGTTCAGGTATCGGTCAAGCTCCGTGTTAAAGAGCGTAGGGTCGTTGTCATAAAGCGCGTACTCTGCGATCTGCTGCGCGCGGAATAGCGAAGACTGTCGGCTGCGCACAGAGTCGTTAAGAAGATTGTTGCGTAGCTTCTCCATCTCCTCAGCCGTTGGCCCTTCCGTCGCCAGCCGCTTTATCTCGCTCATAATCGTGCGGCGAATCTGCGCTACCTCCGTGCCCGGTTTCGGGAGCGCGAAAATAAAACCGGCGCTGGGGCCGCGTCGCTCGTCAATGCCGCCCTGAATCTGAACCACAGACTCTTCGCCCTTCACCAGTTTTTGATAGAGGCGCGAGCTTTCGCCTTCCGTCAGCAGATCGAACGCGAGCGAGAGCGGGTAATAATCAGGTGTGCGACGCGGCGGCAGCTTCCATCCGATTACGAAAGCGGGCGCGGGCGCGTGCGGGTCGTTGTAAGTGTCCTGACGCTGCGCGACTTCCGAGGGTTCGCTTACGTCAACCGATGGCGGGTCTTGCTGTCTTGGGATGGTTGCGAAATATCTTTCGACGAGCGAGCGCGTCTCCGTTGGATCGAAGTCACCCACGATTGTCAGCACAGCGTTATTCGGCGCGTAGTAGATTCGGAAAAACTCCTGCACGTCCGCGACCGTCGCCTCGTCCAAATCTTCCATCGAGCCGATGGTCGAATGAGCGTTCGCAGGATTCTTGAAAATCAACTCGTCAATACGCAGGAACGCGGGCACGTAAGGCTGGTTGTCAATGCGCAGCCGCTTCTCCTCTTTCACAGCCTCGCGCTGGTTATCAAGATTCTCCTGTGTGACCTTCAAAGAGCGCATGCGGTCGGATTCCAGCCAGATGGCGAGCGGCAGTTGATTGGCCGGAAGCGTCTCGAAATAGTTTGTTCGCTCGCTCGTGGTCGTGCCGTTCATCGTGCCGCCCGCGTTCGAGATGAATTGAAAATGTCCGGCCTTGGGCACGTTCTCGGAACCCTGGAACATCATGTGCTCGAAGAGGTGCGCGAAACCTGTGCGCCCCGTGCGCTCGTTGCGCGAGCCTGTGTTGTAGTAAACGGCAACGGAAACGACAGGCACGGAATGATCTTCGCTCATGACAACACGAAGGCCGTTCTGTAGTTGAAACTGTTGGATAGGAACCTGCGGAAGCTGAAAAGTTTGTGACACGTTTGACCTCTGATTCGGTTGTCTGGTTTCGGTCTGAGCCGACGGGCGCGCCCCACTTCCCTGCGCTAGAGATGCGGGCGCGAGCGCGAACATACAGAACACGGCGGTGAGCAATTCAAGGGGCGAGCGATTCATGGGAAATCCTTTTAGGGAATGCGGGTTTCAGATTTAAGAACAGATTGAAAAAATCGATCTGGAATTTCAAATATGTAAATTTCAAATCCCCAATCCAAAATCCGCAATCAATCAGACTCCAGGCTCTTCTTTACCAACCATCCCGCGAAGCTCGGCGCGCAGGCGCTCGATCTCGGATAACTTCTGCTGGACGCGATCAAAGAGCGCCGATTGCGTTCTAATTCCTTCATCGATCAAATAAGCTGCCGCTTCGGCGCGGCTGCGAAAGACTCCGGCCTGCACAAGCTGCTCAAGCTTCTCCTGCGCGTCTTCAGAGACTTTGACGGCGACCACGTAGTCGTCCTTTGCAGAGATGGCGCGCTCAATCGTGCGGCTGATGTCGCGCCCGATTGCGCTCAATGATTCCGGGATGCGCGAAGCAATCTCGCGCACGGTCGAAGCTGTCTTCTGGCCGGAATCCTGATGATCCGCCTCGTCGTCGCGTATCATAAGATCATCAATAGGCTCTTCCTGCGGCTGCGGCTCGCGCCGTGGATCATAGGGACTGCTCATCTTGGTCTAAACTCCTTTCGAGTCTGAAGTGCCAGGGGCGCTTTCCGGCACCGGCACATCTGTAAAATTTTCGTGCAAGGGGAACTAACAAGCATTCTACGGACGCGCCGGAAGAATGGTCAAGCTAGGGTAACCAGACCTGGGGGCGCGGGCGTCGTGTAGAAGAAAGGGCAAACTCATCTAACCGGACTCTTTTTTCGCCGCGTCTCGGTCTCACAGGTTCCCGCGTCCTGCATTGTCTTCTTCAATTAACCGGAAATTTCGGGTATAGTGCGCGGCTTGAAACCGTTTCAATGCCCTGATTCGTATCTACGTTTGAAAGTCGGACGATCTGTTGAATTCAAAATGCTGAAGCGCGAAAAATTATGTCAACTAAAAAACTTGATCTGGTCGAACGAGAAAAAAGCGGCGGGGTGGTCATTGACGTTGTTGGCGAGTTGACTGTGGCGAGCGGCACAGAATCTCTGCTTGAGAAGGTGCGCTCGAACGTCGCCGCCGGGCGGCGCACGGTTGTCATCAACCTCGCAAAGGTCACACGTGTTGACAGCAGCGGGCTGGGCGAGCTTGTGACTTGTCTTGTCACGGCGACGCGACACGATGGAGTTGTTCGTCTTTCAAACGTGCCGCAGCAGATTCGCGGGCTGATGAAGATGACGAACATACTGAAGGCGTTTGAGTTGTTCGATACGGAAGATGCAGCCCTTGCCGCTTCGGCTACTTCATAGGTGAAGCGGGGCACCGAGCCGTTTCCAACTTGCAAATTTCCAGCGACTGCTATTTAATCTGCATCGCTAATGACGCTCTTCGGTATTAATTCTGCAAAAGTCGCACGGCTCTGACGTCATGAGCGATGTCAGTTGTGCTACTGAAAGCTTTAACAATTTAAAAGGAGAGAAGAAAACTATGGCTATAGTGAGCAGACCCGACGGTGATAGAGTTACGCTCTACGATGTCCCCGATTCGGCACTCGAACAGTACAAAATCCCTGCGGACAGATTGTCCGAGATGTTTCCGCAGAAGCAGGATCGCTCGCGCGATGACGCGCAGGCGGTAGCCAAAGCAGGCTCGCAGAGCGGCGACGTTCAGGCATACAGCAATCAGGATGTCTGCTACGCCTGGGAATGCGACGGCAACGGCAACTGCGTTTACGTCTGGTGGTACTGCTAAGAGAAAGGATGAGGGCGGAGGGATGAGGGATGAATAAGAAGGAGTGAATGCGTCAATACGCAAATTAGCTCAAGCAATTTCATCCCTCATCGCTGCCGCCCTCATCCCTTCGCTTCCCGCCCTCATCCCTTAATCCTATGTCTAAAATGCCAGCACCGCCTGCGGGGCAGTTTCGTCCTGCTGGCTTACAGGGCAGGCCCGGTATGCCAGCCGGGCGCATGAGTGCGCGCCCATACCTGGGTCGTGCGCTCATACTCTTGGGAGCGCAGAAGAGTCTGACGGCGATCTGCATGCTGCTGTCGCTTCTGGTCACCTTAGCGCCTTTCGTCGTCAGCGTGGCATTCTCCGCAATCTTTCAGATTCTAGGGCCTCTTGCGGGAAGACCTGCCGGATTGACGGGCGCATCTTCGCCAGCCATGCCCGACA
>DATHJK010000418.1:0-3642 GCA_035316225.1 Pyrinomonadaceae bacterium | reverse complement strand
GGCAAGCTGTTCGGCCCGGCGGCGGTCGTTCCCTTCGTATGCACTGGAAAATTAATCAGCGTGTTGTCGAACCAGCCGCAGATGTTGATGGCCGCGGCTGGCCCTGCCTTGAGCCAGATGAAGACGGGCGAGTCGAGCGAGCGTCTCTCTCAAGTTTGTATAGCTCTGGGCCAGGCTATGCTGATGTTGAGCGGCGCGGTGGTCTGCGTGGTGTTGGCGGTCAACGGAGGCTTCGTCGCGCGCTGGGTGGGCGTGAGTCAGTACGGCGGGTTCTGGCTGACGGCGCTCATACTCTTGAGCATGCTGCTGCGCCACTGGAATCTGACCATCGCTTACTCGCTTTTCTGCTTCGGCTACGAGCGGCGTTTGTGCTTTACGGCTCTGCTCGATGGACTTGTGAGTGTTGCTGCGTTGCTCTTGCTGGTGCGCCGGTACGGATTGATAGGAGCACCGCTGGGCATGATTGTAGGGGCCTGTTTGATCAGCTTGCCCGCGAATCTTGCAGCGCTCGCGCGTGAGAGCGGGATGTCTGTGCGGAAGCTGCTGCGCCCGCTCGCGCCCTGGTTCGTGCGCTTTGTCTTACTGGCGCTCGCGACAGGCGTGATGGCTTACATCTGGACGCCAGAGACCGTTGTGCTCATAGGCGTGACGACCGTAGCGACGGCGATTGTTTACACAGCCGTCATGTTCCCGCTCGCGCTGCGCTATCCTTTGGGCCTGTACGTCCGGCCCAGATTGTTCCCACTGAGAACAAGAGTTTTTCGAGTGCTGCGTTTAGGTAGCTCGGCCTGAATATTTGCCGGGAACATAGAAAGGGGGACGTTCTTGCAGGTAACACCTTCCGCTGCCATACGGGCTTTCAAAAGAGCCATCTATCGCCCCAGGACTCCGGGTCGTAGAGCGGAGAAGAGAATCGTCAGGCAATTTCATAAGCTCTATTACTACGCCAGAGAAAGAACCTGGAAAAATAATACTTTCTGGCTGAATGTGCCTGCGGCGAAGTGTCCGCTAGACCTCTGGATTTACCAGGAGATCATCTGCGAAACGAAGCCGGACATTATCATAGAGGCCGGGACAGCTTACGGCGGCAGCGCGCTGTTTTTATCTTCGATTTGCGACTCCATCCAATGTGGCCGGATAATTACAATCGACGTAAGAGAGCTGCCCGACAGACCGCAGCATAAGAGAATCAAGTATCTGATTGGCTCGTCTATCTCGGAAGAGATTGTCGAAGAGGTCAGGAGCTTAATCAAGTCGGATGATCGAGTCATGGTGATTCTGGATTCGGATCACAGCGCAGAGCACGTCCTGCGGGAGCTGCAAATCTACAGTCGGATGGTGACAACCGGCAATTATTTGATCGTGGAGGATACGAACGCCAACGGCCACCCCGTTCTGCCGCTTTGGGGCGCGGGGCCTATGGAGGCTGTCGAGCAATTTATCGGCGCGCAGAGTGACTTTGTGGTAGATCGGCAAAGAGAGAAGTTTTTCATGACCTTCAATCCGAAAGGATACCTGCGCCGCGTCAGTTGACCGGTTTGACTGTGCAATCGCCGATTAACGCTTTGATAGGGTTGGCCGGAAACTTTTACTCAAGAGATAACTCGAAGTTGAGCAAGAATCATCATCCGCTGGTCTCTGTTGTTTTACTGAGCTATAACCGTCCTGCTTATTTGCAGCAGGCGCTGGACTCGTTGCTCAGTCAATCCTACAAGAATCTTGAGATTACCGTTGTTGATAATCAGAGTCCGGCAAGTGCGGAAGTCGCGCTTATCGTGAATCTTCATCCAAATGTGAAACTGATTCAAAATTCTATAAACCTGGGGTATGCGGGCGGTATGAACACGGGTATCGCACAGGCCGACGGCGACTACGTGCTGCTGACGGAAGATGACATCATTCTGGATAAGGACTGCGTTCGCAATCTCGTAGAATATCTGTATGAAGAGCCTACTGCCGATCTGATTTCACCGATCATATATAACAGAACGGAAGGAACGATTCGCTTCGCTGGCGGAAGCCTCACGCTCGGCGGGGTTTTCCGCAGAGAGATTTACGGCGCGGGCGAGCGCGATACGGGGCAGTTCACCGAGCCGTTCAACGTGGGCTACATAGACGGCGCGATGATGTTTGACCGCAGAGATTTCTGGAAACAGTTCAAGGGATTTCGTGAAGACTATTTCATGTACGTTGATGCGGTAGAGCTTTGCACGCGCGTCTCGAAGGCGGGTAAGAGTATGGCCGTCGTGCCGCAGGCTAAGGCTTACCATTTCGAGCCGCATCATAAACCGGCTCCGCCCGAAATAGAGTTTCATAAGGTCAAGAACTTTTTCGCTCTTCACCTGCTTCATGCTCCCGCGCGCAACCTGCCGGAGTTCATCTGCCGGTATCTGATAATCAACGGCCTGCGTACGCTGCTGGGCAGAAACGGAAACTCCCGACAGGTTTTTCTCAAAGCTCTGGTGTGGGTAGCTAGAAAAACTCCCTCGCTATTGAAAGAGCGATACGCGCAGAATCGAGCATTGAGTCCAGACCCATCCCGTGACGATTTGAATTCAATCAGGTCAATACCGCCTGCTCTTAAGCCGGGCGAATGATGATCATAGTTGTCGCGCCCGGCTTCAAGAGCAGGCTGTACTGACCTATCTTCCCAGACCGCATGATTAAGCAATCAATCAGAAGTGTGGCGTATGCAGTCGCCCCGCGCTACTTTGTTGACAGATACCTCAACAACAAAATCATCCGGCATGCGCGCCGCCTCAAGTACCTGAGAGATTCAGCCGACGATCCGCAGATTTGGATTGATGCGCTCTGGAGTTCTCATTTCTTTCGCCCAATGCAGAAGCAGTCGGAAATCTTTCGTCTGGTTGAAATCCTAAAAGCGCAAAAGCCTTCAACCATCTGCGAGATTGGCTCGGCTCGTTGCGGGACAACTTTTCTGCTCGCTCAAGCCGCCGCGACCGGTGCGACTATCATCACGCTCGATCTTGTGATGCCGCCGCCGCGTGCTACTGCGGTCAAGAGTTTCGCACGCGATGAGCAGCAGATTATTTGCCTGCAAAAAAATTCGCATAGCCCGCAGACTGTGGAAGATGTGAGAGCGTGTTTGAATGACTGCAACCTGGACGTGCTTTACCTCGACGGAGACCATAGCTACGAAGGAATTAAAACGGATTTCGAGTTGTACAGTCCTCTAGTCAAGCGAGGCGGCATCATCGTCTTTCACGACATCGTGCCTGACAACAGGATTCGTTATGGCAGCGAGACCACAAGCGATGTAGGGGGCGTCCCACAGTTCTGGAAAGAGTTGAAGGCCGCGCACGCGCATGTGGAAGAGATAGTCGAAGATTACGAGCAAGACGGATTCGGCATAGGCATACTGCATTGGAACTAGCATGAGTTTGCTGCAAACAGTCGCTCGCCGAACATCAGGATTAATGGGGCGAGAGTCGTGGATAATCCGCCGCATGCGCCCGGCCTATGAATCTATTCTGGGCTGGCGCGGTGACGGCAGAGGCATTCCGTGGGCCATCAACGGCGTCACTTATCGGGTTGACCCACACCACCGCCACCGGCTCGGGCAAAGCTATGACGCGCCCGTTGCGGCATTCCTTCGTGAGCGAATCAAGCCGGGTGCGTTGT
>DATHJK010000417.1:0-14473 GCA_035316225.1 Pyrinomonadaceae bacterium | reverse complement strand
CCGCGCTGGTCGCATTGACGGTCAAGGGCGAGACGGTGGAAGAGTTGGCGGGCATGGCTGAGAGTTTGCGCTCGCGCGCCGTGCGCATCAATGCGCGGCACAATTGTTTCATTGACACAGCCGGGACAGGCTCAAGCTACGCGAAGACATTCAACGTTTCGACCGCCGCCGCATTCGTTATTGCGGGCGCTGGGTTGCCTGTTGCCAAGCACGGCAGCCGCGCAGCGACGAGTCTTTCGGGGAGCGCGGACGTTCTGACAGCGCTCGGCGTGAATGTTTCTGCGGAACCCACGATCTCGGAAAGATGCTTGAACGAGATAGGCATCTGCTTCATGTTCGCTCCTCTGTATCACGGCGCGACTGCGCGCGTCGCAGGCATCAGGCGCGAACTTGGAGTTCACACGACATTCAATCTGCTTGGGCCGCTGACAAATCCTGCGCGAGCGCCGCGCCAGATAATCGGCGTCTGGCATAGGTCTTTGATTGAGCCGCTTGCTCATGTGCTCATGCTTCTTGGCACTGAGCGCGCGTGGGTTGTTCACGGCGCAGACGGACTTGATGAAGTGACGCTCGCAGAAAAAACTTTCGTTGCGGAAGCGAATTGTGGCGAAGTCAAAACCTTTGAGATAGAGCCTGAAGATTTCGGACTGCGCTCGTCATCTATAGAATCTCTGCGCGGAGGAAGCGCAGAAGAGAACGCCGGTACTATACGCGAAATCCTGAGCGGCGAGCGGCGCGACGCAGCAAGGGATTTGGTGATTGCGAACGCTGCCGCCGCGCTGATGATCGGAGGTGTCGCAGATGGTCTGCGCAACGCTGCACGGCTCGCAGAAGAATCAATCGTGGGCGGCGATGCGAAAAGGAAATTGGAGCAGTTGATTCAGGCAACAAATGAGCACGGAGAAAAGAGAGAGGGAAAGGGTTAAAAGGAGAAGCGGGAAATGAATGCATGAATGCTGGCGCACCTGCTTTTCCTTTTACCAGTTTCCCCTTTTAAGCCTTTCCCCATTCTTCTTTCTCGCATGGATTTTCTAACCGAGATACTAAATCTGAAACGCGCGCGGCTTGCTCGTGCGAAAGAGCTTTGTTCGCCAGGTGAAATGAGAGAGCGGGCGAGCGATGCCAGACGTTCGGCTGAAGGGCATCGCTTTCGTGCAAGCGTGATGAGACGTGATCAGGTGAACATCATAGCGGAGGTGAAGCGCGCTTCGCCGTCGAAGGGAATAATACGGTCGGAAGCGAAGCCCTCGGACATTGCGCGAAGCTATGAGGCCGGGGGCGCGGCTGCGATTTCAGTGCTGACGGAAGAGGATCGCTTCCTGGGTTCGCTCGACGATCTGAGGGAAGTTCGCTCGTCCGTCTCATTGCCGGTGCTCAGGAAGGATTTCATCTTCGACGAGTTTCAAGTCTGGGAGGCAGCGGAAGCCGGAGCGGACGCATTGCTGCTGATAGCCGCAGCCCTGGACGACGAAAATCTGGCGCGCCTTCTTAAAATCACGGAAGAAGATTCCGGGATGGATGCGCTCGTGGAAGTTCACACCAAAGGCGAGATGAGAAGAGCGCTTGCCTGTGGTGCGACCCTGATTGGCGTCAACAATCGTGACCTGCACACCTTCAAAGTCTCGCTGGATGTTTCAATCGAATTGGCGCGATACACACCGCGCGACTCGCTACTCGTAAGCGAAAGCGGATTACGAACGGGCGAGGAAATCAAGCAACTGCGCGACGCAGGCTACTCCGCATTTCTAATCGGCGAAACCTTGATGCGCGCCTCTGAACCGGAAGAAACATTGAGAGAATTGATTAAGGAAGGGAGCAAAGGGGTAAAAGGATAAGAGGGAAAAGGCTGGAGCAAATGCTGGCGCGCCTATCTTTCCTTTTACACATTTCCCCTCTTACCCCTCCTTCCACAAAATCTTTATGACTCTGATTAAAATCTGTGGAGTGACGAATCTGGAGGACGCGCTCACGGCTGTAGAGGCTGGCGCTGACGCTCTCGGCTTCAATTTTTACAGGCGAAGCGCCCGTTTCATAGAGCCTGAAAATGCGCGGCGGATCGTCAGCGAGTTGCCGGAAAATATTCTGAGCGTCGGCGTGTTTGTGAATGAGGAGAGGCCGGAGGATGTTGAGAGAATTGCTATAGAGACAGGAATTAAAGCTGTTCAGTTGCACGGCGACGAATCGCCCGACTACTGCCGCAAGCTCAAAACTTTTTTTGTAATCAAGGCGTTGCGCGTCACTGAAGATTTCGCGCCGGAGTGCGTGAGCGAGTACGACGTTGACGCTATTCTTCTGGATGCTTTTGATAAAAGCGCGCGCGGCGGCACGGGGAAAAGATTCGACTGGGCTGTGGCCGAGCGCGTGCGCAAAGTTGCTCGAAAACTCTTCCTTGCCGGTGGCCTTTCACCTGAAACGGTCGCGGAAGCAATCGAGCAGGTTGAGCCTTACGGGGTTGACGCCTGTAGCTCGCTGGAAATCTCTGCCGGGCGCAAAGACAATGAAAGGGTTCGGGCATTCATTACCGCAGCGCGCTCATCTCTGCGCGAGTAGTGGGGCAGTTTCAATTCGAGAGCCTATGGATATAGGGTCATAGTTTCAACCTGCATCACTACTTCTGCGCGTTAAACCTTGACTCGCTACCACCCTCATCGGTTATTCTGTCGCGCGAAAGTTGAGTGAATCGTGAGAGCTAGAAGACGGCTCACTGCGAACGCCCCCGTAAATCCCACCGAACTTTTTATTACAAGCACAGTAGAACTCTCTCAGGAATTGATATGAGCGCAACTGCGCCGGAAAAATCGGCTGGCAGCGAGCGAGGCAGAGACCAGGGGCGCGTGCTGCTGGTCACAGAGAACTCAAGCTCTGCCATGTATCGCAAAGTTCTGGAGGACGCGGGGCTAAACGTCGTGGGCGTAAGTGGGGGCGCAGCCGCGCTCATACACTTGCGCCGCACGCGCCCGCACATAGTCATCGCAGACATCAGAGTGAAAGGCATCAGCGCTCTTGAGCTTGGAAGAATGCTTTCGCAAACTCAGGACGCGCAGCCGCTTATTTTCGTGGGCCAAGTCGAGGCCACACCCGCTCGGCGTCAATCCATGCTGGAAGCAGGAGCGTTCGACTACTTTCAGATTCCTGACGAAATGGCTCTGCTCGTGGCGCGCAGCAAACAGTTGGTAGAGGTTCAGCAGAGGATTGATCGCCTGCGCGCCGAAGCCGACAGGGATTATCTGACGGGGCTTGCGAACCGCCGCCGCTTTCGCACGGCGCTGGGGCAGGAGGTCGAGCGCTGGCGTCGCTACAGCATGCCCTGCTCGCTGGTGATTGCAGATATTGATTATCTGAAACGCATCAACGACGCGAACGGCCACTCCGCCGGAGACCGCGTGATACGCCACGTTGCAAGCGCCCTGGCGGAAGCTTCGCGCGACAACGATACGGCAGCGCGTCTGGGCGGCGAAGAGTTCGCGCTGCTTCTGGCCGGAGCGGATGAGACGAAAGCCGTAGCAGCAGCCGAGCGCCTGCGACTTGTTGTGGCAGCGGAAGAGGTGGAAGGCGTAGTCCCGGTCACAATCAGTTTGGGCGTAGCATCGTGCCCGGTTCACGCCAAAACGGAGCGCACTCTTTACGCAGCGAGCGACGCAGCATTGTATAGAGCGAAAGAGGAAGGTAGAAATCGAACGGCGATTGCAGCGATGTCGAATTAAATCGAACGGCGCATCCTTCAAAACAAATTAATCTCACGCTGGAGACGCAAAGGCGCAAAGAAAAGACGCAAGACGAAGCGATGCTCAACTCCTTTGCGTTCTTCTTTGCGTCTTGGCGTGAAACAATAAAAGCTCATGTCTGTAAAAGTCACACAACCGGATGAACGCGGCCACTGGGGCAAGTATGGAGGGCGGTTCGTGCCCGAAACATTGATGGCACCACTCGAAGAGTTGGCCGCCGCTTACGCTCGCGCGCGAGATGATGAAGATTTTCAGAGAAACTTCGCGTCGCTGCTGCGAAACTATTCGGGAAGACCCACGCCGCTCTTTTACGCTTCGCGGTTGACCGAGCATGCTGGCGGAGCGCGAATCTATCTCAAGCGCGAAGACCTCTCGCACACAGGCTCTCACAAGATAAACAACGCGCTGGGGCAGGTTCTGTTAGCTCGTCGAATGGGCAAGTCTCGCGTGATCGCAGAGACAGGGGCGGGGCAGCACGGGGTTGCGACTGCGACCGTCTGCGCTCTCTTCGGCCTGAAATGCGTCGTGTACATGGGCGCTGAAGACATGCGGCGTCAGCAGTTGAACGTCTTTCGCATGCAACTGCTAGGCGCTGAGGTGCGCGAAGTTGACAACGGCTCGCGAACATTGAAAGACGCGATTAACGAAGCGCTGCGCGATTGGGTGACGAATGTTTCGGACACCTACTATCTACTGGGCAGCGCGCTGGGGCCGCATCCGTACCCGCTCATGGTGCGCGATTTTCAGAGTGTAATCGGGATAGAGACAAGAGCGCAGATTTTAGAGCGCGAAGGCCGACTGCCTGACTGTTTGATAGCGTGCGTAGGCGGCGGCTCAAACTCCATAGGACTGTTTCATCCCTTTCTTGCAGATGAGAATGTTCGCATGATCGGCGTCGAAGCCGGGGGGCGTGGGACGGAGTTGGGCCAACATGCCGCGCGATTCAATGCAGGCGGAAGAGGGAGGCCGGGCGTGTTGCAAGGCACTATGAGCTACGTTCTTCAAGACGAGCGCGGTCAGATAGCTTCGACTCACTCAATCTCAGCCGGACTTGATTATCCCTCAATTGGCCCGGAGCATGCTTTCCTTCATGACATGCAGCGCGTTCAATACGTATCGGCTTCAGATAATGAAGCGCTCGCTTCATTTGAAACTCTCTCGCAACTCGAAGGCATCATCCCCGCGCTCGAATCCGCGCACGCCGTCGCTCACGCATTGAAGGTAGCGCGTGAGATGGCTTCAAGCCGGATTCTCATAATCAACCTTTCCGGGCGCGGTGATAAGGATGTGAATACGGTTCAGGCGAGTCTGGAGTCCGGAGATTCGTTGTGAGTCGCATTGCGGAAGCCTTTGCAGAGTTGAAGCGCGAGGGCAAGCGCGGTCTGATACCTTTTTTGACTGCGGGCGATCCTGATCTTGAGACTACATATCATCTGCTTGTCGAAATTGCTCGGGCGGGCGCGACCCTGATAGAGCTTGGCGTGCCTTTCAGCGATCCTGTTGCCGACGGGCCAACAATTCAACGCGCGTCGGAGCGTGCGCTGCTGCATAACTTCGGCATAGCGGAGATTCTTGAAGTTGTTGCGCGTTTTCGTGAAAAATCTGAAGTGCCCGTTATGCTCTTCAGCTATTTCAACCCGCTGCTGCAATTCGGCACAGAACGTCTTGGACAAGCGGCGCACGCTGCGGGCGTTGACGGCGTGCTCGTAACAGACCTCGTGCCGGAAGAGGCCGTAGAATTTTCCGAGACGATGAAGGCGCACGATCTTGACACGATTTTTCTGGTCGCTCCGACTTCTACAGATGCGCGCCTGCGCATGGTGGCCGAGCGCGCCAGCGGCTTCATCTACGCCGTCTCGCGCGCAGGCGTCACGGGCGCTCGCACAGAAATCAGCAGCGAGGCCGAACGTCTGGTCTCGCGCGTGCGCCGGTTCTCAGACCTTCCCGTCGTCGTGGGCTTCGGCATCTCCAACGCGCAACAGGTCGCAGATGTCTGGCGCTACGCGGACGCAGCCGTCGTCGGCTCAGCCCTTGTTTCCGAAATAGAAAAGCTCGGCGGCTCGCCCGACATTGCAGAGAAAGTCGGAGAATTTGTGCGGAGCTTGCAGCCTTCTTTAAGGATTTGAGTGGAAATGAAGTGAAGAGATAAGGGACGTGAAGCGTGTGCGCTTGCAAATAGAATATGGTAGATATGAAGAATCTTTCCAAAGGAATTGAGTCCGGCTCGGTGGTCATTCTCGTACTGCACAGCCCGCGCGAGAAGTGTTGGGGCGTGCTTGATGAAATCAATGCTGCCGGGGTGTTTCTCAGGGGAATTGACCTGAATGCGTTTGAGGATTGGGTGCGGGCTGTTGCGAGCAATGAGCCGTTCTTGGGGCCTGCCGATCTGTTCTTTCCAATGTGGCGTGTGGAGCGTGTGACTAGAGACGAGCGCGTGGGCGAGATTCCGTCGCTCTGGGAGCAGGTTGAGAAAAGAACTGGCAGAAGCTTGCAAGACCTGCTCTATTCTGATAAAAGCGGCGGTGCAAATTAAGGAAAGGAATTTTTCAAGGGGGTTCGCCACGGGCCATTTGCGCTCCGCCTCACCCTTGACGGAGCGAAGGCAGAGAGGGCTGTCCACAGCAAACCAGAGTCCGTGTTTCATAGCTTTTCCGGCCCTCAAATTTTTCAAAAAAAGTTTGTTTCATGCTTGAAACAGTGTTCCATTCCTGCGTTTCATGTGCTATACTTGCTGAAAAATTGCGGTAAAGAAAGAGCGCCGCAGTTGCTTTTAAGCTCGACAAACCACGAAACGTGATAACAGAGAATGGAGAAAGAGAATGTTTGCAATGGCAGAAGATAGATTTGGCGCGGATCGCGGTAAAGCGGTCGAGGCGGCGCTACTCAACATTGAGAAGAAATTTGGCAAGGGGTCAATCATGCGCCTGGGCGAACGCGAAGTCTCGGACATCCCGGCCATCTCTACGACCTCTATTTCATTGGACGCTGCGATTGGGGTGGGCGGCGTGCCGCGCGGTCGCATTATAGAGATTTACGGGCCGGAAAGCTCCGGCAAAACCACGCTCGCGCTTCACATAGTATCTGAAGCGCAGAAGGCTGGCGGCGTCGCGGCCTATATTGATGCCGAGCATGCTATGGATGCCGAGTACGCAGGGAAACTGGGCGTTGACATTGACCAGCTTCTGATTTCGCAGCCGGATTCGGGCGAGCAGGCTCTTGAGATTGCTGAAGCTCTGGTTCGCTCGAACGGCGTTGACGTTATTGTCATTGACTCGGTTGCGGCGCTTGTTCCTCGCGCGGAACTAGACGGCGAGATGGGCGATTCGCTCCCAGGCTTGCAGGCTCGTCTGATGTCGCAGGCGCTTCGTAAGCTGGCTGCGATTGTCGCGCAGTCCAACACCTGCTTCATCTTCATCAACCAGATACGCGAGAAAATCGGCGTCATGTTCGGCTCACCTGAGACCACTTCGGGCGGGCGAGCGCTCAAGTTTTACGCCTCCTTGCGTCTGGACATACGGCGCATCGGCGCTATCAAAGACGGCGACCGCACCGTAGGCAACCGCACCAGGGTCAAGGTCGTGAAGAACAAGGTTGCGCCGCCTTTCCGCGATTGCGAGTTCGACATAGTTTACGGCGAGGGCATCTCGCGCGAAGGCGACGTGCTCGATCTGGCCGTCAACAATAAGGTGGTTGACAAGAGCGGCGCATGGTTCTCTTACAAGGGTGAGAGGCTTGGGCAGGGACGCGAGAACTCCAAGCAGAATCTGAAAGATAATGCGGAGCTTTTGAGCCGTATTGAAACGGAAGTCAAGACTGCTCTTGGAATTTCCAAGCCTGTGGCGGAAGTTTCCGGCGAAGAGGCCGCGACAGAAGAGACGGCCAAAGTTTCCAGCCGCAAAGCTGCCAAGTAAGGCATAAGGAAAATGTAAAAGGCGAAAGTGAAGGAGGTGGTTTATTGGCCGCCTCCTCATTTTTGCCTTTTCTCTTGCGCGGTTTTCATCTATTTTCCCTGAAGAATGGAAAACTCTCTTCTCATCAAAGGCGGGACGATTGTCACGGTTGACCCTGGCGATGCGGTTGTAAAGGGCGATCTGCTGGTTCGCGGCAATCGCATAGAGAGCGTTGGAGCCGAGGTAGATTCGGCTGACGAAGTGATTGATGCGCGAGGGCGTGTTGTCCTGCCCGGCTTCATTCAGACGCACATTCATCTATGCCAGACTCTGTTTCGCGGCTCGGCGGACGACCTTCCTCTGATTGACTGGCTCAAAAAACGTGTCTGGCCTATGGAGGCTGCGCACACGCCTGAAAGTATCAGAGCATCTGCGCGGCTGAGCATCGCAGAGATGATTAAAGGCGGTACGACCTGCGCGCTAACAATGGAGACGGTCAATCATACGGAAGAGGTCTTTCGCGTTGTGGAAGAGACGGGCTTCCGCGCGACCGTTGGCAAGTGCATGATGGACAAGGGCGACGGCGTGCCTGAAGCTCTGAATGAAGAGACCCGGAAATCCATAGAAGAATCGCTGGCGCTTTTTGAGAAGTGGAATGGCCGAGCCGAAGGCCGCATACGCGCCTGCTTCGCGCCGAGGTTCGCGGTGAGCTGCACGCGCGCATTGCTCTCGGAAGTTTCCAGACTTGCGCGCGAGCGTGGGGCGATTGTTCACACGCACGCTTCTGAGAACAGAACCGAGTGCGAGATGGTCGAGCGCGATACGGGCATGCGAAACGTCCTCTACCTTGATTTGCTTGGTCTCACAGGAAAGCATGTGGCGCTCGCGCACTGCGTTCATCTGGATGAAGAAGAGATGCAGACTCTCGCAGACACGGGCACGCACGTCCTTCATTGCCCTTCGTCGAATCTCAAACTAGGCTCAGGCATAGCGCGCGTACACGAGATGCTTGAGCGTGGAATCTCTGTAAGCTTGGGCGCAGATGGCGCGGCCTGCAATAACCGTCTTGATATTTTTACAGAGATGCGAACAGCCGCGCTTCTCCAAAAAGCCCTGCACGGCGCGGAAGCTTTGCCTGCGCGACGCGCTCTTCGCATGGCTACGATTGACGGTGCGCGCGCGCTGGGTCTGGAAAATGAGACGGGAAGTATAGAAGAAGGCAAGCGCGCAGACCTCCTGATTCTAAACACAGGACGCCCGCACATGACTCCCGCTTCTAGCGAAATAATCTCGTCTATAGTCTACTCTGCGCAGCCCGACGACGTGGAAACAGCCGTCATTGATGGCCGCATAGTCATGCGCGAGCGAGAGCTACTGACGTTGGATGAGCAGGAAATTATTGATGAAGCCAGCAGGGAAGCGCGTCTGCTGTGGAATCGAATAGGCGAGACCGGGGAAAATTTTTAAGGGAAAATAGCGAGTCCACATTTTGTCCGTAATTATGTAGAGTTAAGGAATGTCCAACGGAAAAAGGATAAGAGAAGAGAAGGGAATGATCGCTTAAAGATTAACTGCTTCTTAAATAAAAAGCTGTGCCAGCTCGCAGGTAGCGTCCACGGGGGGCGTGATCGGCGAACGAGCTGGCACGGGCGGGCACTATCGAAGTTCGGGCCTTGGATGGCGAGCCTTGCGACCCTTGCTGACGTTGGGCTATCAGCCCCATCCTCAACGCCTCGGATTATACACCTCTTCGCAAAACTGTCAACGACTTTTTGTGACTAATCCGACAAAAACCACAGCGCATGCCCTCAAGTTGACACTTTTTTGCTTGCTCCCTATACTGCTTTCTTCAATTCACTTCTGAATTATCCGGCCAGGTAGCTCAGTTGGTAGAGCGCGGCCCTGAAAAGGCCGGCGTCGGCGGTTCGATTCCGTCCCTGGCCACTTAAGGGCAGTGAAGAATGCAAAGTGCAGAGTGATGAATTAAGAACTATCTTTTTCATCGTTCTGCACTTTGCATTCTTCACTGCTTTTCTCATCTCTGCCAGTAGTTCTTGATTTTTTGGGCGAGGAGCGGGAAGGGAACGTATTCTGCATTGCGACCGGCTCGGCGCAGTTCTTCGACCATGCGTATGGCTCCGTCTGCGTTGCGAGTGTGAACCATTATGGTCGAGGCGCGCTGCAATTCTGGACGCGCCGCGAGCCATGTCGCAAGAGCGTAGCCGGTGTTCTCGTCGTCAGTGGTCTCGGAATGATAATGCTCCGGCAGCAGGTCGTGATCTAAGAATAGCGCGTCGTATTGTTTCGCTGCCAGCAGTTCACGCGCTCGCGCGATGTTGTCTGTAATATCCAGCAGGTCGCCTGCGAATCGTTCAGCGAACCAGTCGTGCCTGCGCCTGTCGTCTTCGAGCAGAAAAACACGTATGGGATTGCGTTCGACCCGCGCTCGGCTGATGCCGAGCCTGCTCAATAGCCCACTGAAAATTCCCATCCCTATTTATTATAAAACCCCTTCAACTATTAATTGCGACTGAATCAGATTCACTCTAAAACATTTCGTATGCCCAGAATATAGCACAGCGATGCAAAACGCGCTTCACGCGAGCACGCTGAATTCTACGGCAAACTCTAAGAATACTTCAGAATCCATATCAGTAAATAGCAGGTCAGTATCAAATCATCGCTTCGATAAATACTGCATGAAAATTTCACGCCTGAGCCACTATCTCAACCCGTTTGCGGTCTTTGCTCTTTTCTTTGCGCCAGAGAGCGTGAACCATCAATTATCTTAATTCTTAAGTTAGTGAGAGGTGTAGTTTCACGCAAAGGCGCAAAGGAAAATCTTAAGCTCGCAATAGCAATTGAATTGAGTTCATAGTTTTCCTCATGTGGAAAACTCAGGCTCACGAGCAGTTTGATGAATCAAGTGAGCTTGTTAGTGATGTCGCACGAGGGAAGAAGCCGGTTGTTTGAAAAATTTTTCTAGACAAAATAGAAGAAAAATCGGATCATCGAAACGTTTTAGCTTCATCCGTCTTGCAATCTCAGAATCGAATGCTATAATCCGCAGGCCTCGCGCGCAAGATAGTGAGTCATCAAAGGGTATCAAAAAAATTCCGCGCTAAAATTATTAACATCGGGCGCGGGGCGAGCATTAACATTAAGTTCGATAAACAGCAATCGTTCACGCCTGTAGTAGATGTCGCAGGACAAAGCCAAAATTCATCCGCTCTTCGCAGTGCCCAACACAGAGCCTGACGGTATTTCCTTTTCCGCTGATGAGCAATCTTCAATCACAGACCAGGCAGCAGTCTGCTCATACTGCTTCGGCACGGGCATGGAAGTCGTGCCCGGCAAGGGCGCGCGCCGCTGTCGCTGCAAATCAGAAGACAGCCGTGCGAAACTTTTAGCTGACACGCGCATCCCTCGCCGCTACGACCAGTGCTCATTACAGAACTACTACCCGGCGAAAGGAAACGGCACGCAACTTCGTGCGTTCCAGTACGCATGGCGGTTGGCGCGCGAGTACCCTGCGGTTGACCGCGGTCTTGTTTTAATGGGAACGGTCGGAGTTGGAAAGACGCACCTATCGGTTGCAATCCTGCGCGAGTTGATTGAGAAGAAGAACATCACGTGTCTCTTCTACGAATTCGGCTCGCTCTTGAAAGAGATACAGAACTCCTACAATCCCATATCGCAGACATCTGAATTGAAAGTGCTCGCGCCTGTGTTCGAGTCGGAAGTTCTCGTTTTGGATGAACTCGGCGCGTCGAAGCCTACTGACTGGGTGCGCGACACCATGATGCAGATCATCAACACGCGCTACAACGATAAGAAGCTGACTATTTTCACAACGAACTATCTGGATAAGCGGCGCAAAGAGGGCGATGAAACTCTCGAAGATAGAATAGGCGTGCGCCTGCGCTCGCGTCTTTACGAGATGTGCAGGACTGTGCAGATTGAAGGTGAAGATTACAGAAAGAAGTTCGACGGACAGCAGCCCTGACGTGAAGAGACAAGTTTCGCCCACCTACCCAGCCGACCTTTTTAGATTTGAGGTCGGCTTTTTTCTGTCGTTAGAGTTCACGATGCGCTCTTGATAAGGAGTAACGGTGCTTAAGTTTGAAATTTTTATCTCGGTATTTATCGAAGCGATAATTTGAGGTTGACCGACTGTCTAATAAGGCAGGCGGTTCGTGCTCGGATAAGCCGTTATGTATAATGATTTGCTCCGGCGAATAAACCGAGAAACGTACATTGAGTAAAGCATAGTTTTGATATGCCCAAGCGAACAGACATACACAAAATTTTAATCATCGGCTCAGGCCCGATTGTAATAGGCCAGGCTTGCGAGTTCGATTATTCGGGGACGCAAGCTTGCAAGGCTCTGCGCGCGGAAGGCTTCGAGGTCGTGTTGGTGAACTCCAATCCGGCGACCATCATGACCGACCCTGAGATGGCGGATAAGACCTATATCGAACCGCTGACTGTAAATTCTGTGACGGCGATTATTGAAAGAGAGCGACCGGATGCGCTTCTCCCTACGGTCGGAGGGCAGACGGCGCTCAATCTTGCGATAGCGCTGGACGAAGCGGGTGTGCTGGAAAAATTCGGCGTTGAGATGATAGGCGCGAAACGCGAAGCGATTAAGGTTGCCGAAGACCGTCTGCTTTTCAAGAAGGCTATGGACGAGGCGGGGTTGCAGATGCCGCGCGGCGGGTTCGCGCGCTCGTGGGCTGAGGCGCAGGAGATAGTGGAGACGACCGCTTATCCTGCGATAATTCGTCCCTCTTTCACGCTTGGCGGCACGGGCGGCGGCATCGCTTACAACCCTGAAGAGTTTGAAGAGATAGTTCGCGCAGGGTTGGCGGCTTCGCCTATTCACGAAGTTCTGATTGAAGAATCTATCTTGGGTTGGAAAGAGTTCGAGCTTGAGGTGATGCGCGATCTAATGGACAACGTAGTCATCATCTGCTCGATTGAGAACTTCGACCCGATGGGCGTGCACACGGGCGATTCGATTACGGTTGCTCCGGCACAGACTCTTACCGATGTCGAGTATCAAAGGATGCGCGACATGGCTATTCTCGTGATTCGCAAGGTCGGGGTGGAAACGGGCGGGTCGAACATTCAGTTCGCAGTCAATCCAAAGAACGGCGAGATTAGAATCATAGAGATGAACCCGCGCGTGTCGCGCTCCTCTGCGCTGGCATCGAAGGCCACGGGGTTTCCGATTGCGAAGATAGCTGCGAAGCTTGCGGTCGGCTACACGCTCGACGAGATTCCGAACGACATCACGAAAAAAACGCCTGCCTCGTTCGAGCCTACGATTGATTACGTCGTGGCAAAAATTCCGAAGTGGAATTTTGAAAAATTCCGTGAAGCGGAAGACGTGCTTGGAACGCAGATGAAGAGTGTAGGCGAAGTGATGGCGATTGGCAGAACTTTCAAGGAAGCTCTGTTCAAAGGGCTTCGCTCGCTGGAAGCAGTTAAGCCGCTTCGTCTGGAAGATGTGCCCGACGACGAGTTGCAGCGAAAGCTTGCTCGCCCGAACTCTCAGAGATTCTCTTACATCACCTACGCGCTACAACATGATTGGCCCATCTCGGAGATTTATCGCCTGTCGCGCATTGACCCCTGGTTTCTCGAACAATTGAAGCAGGTGATGGAGATTCAGAAAGAGGTCGAAGGGCATAAGCTTGAAGAGATTCCTCTCGACACTTTACGAACTTTCAAAGAATACGCCCTCTCTGATCGTCGTCTCGCTTATCTTACGCGGAGAACTGAAGACGAAGTTCGCGCTTATAGAAAATCGCTCGGTCTTGTTCCTGTCTACAAGCGCGTTGACACATGCGGCGCGGAGTTTGAATCACACACGCCGTATCTTTATTCGACTTACGAATCGGAAGACGAATCTGAGCCGACCGACAAGCGCAAGATAATGGTGTTGGGTTCCGGGCCGAATCGCATAGGGCAGGGGATTGAGTTCGATTACTGTTGCTGCCAGGCATCGTTCGCTCTGCGTGAAGCGGGATTCGAGACGATCATGGTCAACTGCAATCCCGAAACCGTCTCGACAGATTACGACACCTCGGATCGTCTCTACTTCGAGCCGCTAACGTTCGAGGACGTGATGAACATTGTGGACAACGAGAAACCCGAAGGGGTCATAGTGCAGTTCGGCGGTCAGACTCCTCTGAATCTGGCGATGCGTCTGCACGATGCAGGAGTTCCAATCATAGGCACTTCGCCCGATTCGATTGATCTGGCGGAAGATAGAAAACGTTTCGGCGCGCTTTTAAGAGAACTGGGAATCCCGCAGCCTGAGAACGGAACTGCGACTACGATCATGGAAGCGCGCGAGATAGCGGAGAAAATCGGTTACCCGGTTCTGGTTCGCCCTTCTTATGTTCTGGGCGGGCGAGCGATGGCGATTGTTTACGACGAAGATAGTCTGGATGATTACATGCGGACGGCTGTTGACTTTTCACAACAGCGCCCCGTCCTGATTGATAAGTTTTTAGAGCGCGCGGCTGAGTTCGATGTTGACGCGCTCGCAGACGAAGAGACCTGCGTTGTCGCTGGCATACAGGAGCATATAGAAGAGGCTGGAATTCATTCGGGCGATTCATCATGCGTGCTGCCGCCGGTTAGAATAGAGCCTGAGCATCTTGAGACGATGCGTCATTACACGCGCGTGCTGGCTAACGCTTTGAAGGTTTGCGGTCTGATGAACATTCAGTTCGCAATCAAGGACGACCGCGTTTATGTTCTGGAGGTAAACCCACGCGCCTCGCGCACAGTGCCTTTCATCTCGAAGGCAACGGGCGTTTCACTCGCCAGAATCGCAGCGTTAGT
>DATHJK010000416.1:0-6724 GCA_035316225.1 Pyrinomonadaceae bacterium | reverse complement strand
GGTCTAGATGTAATGCGCGGTCAAAACTCATCGCTGCCGCCTGCTTGTTGCCCGCAGCATGCTCGGCCAGCCCGCGCACAGCCCATGCAGACGCCGGAGCATTTGTTTCCGCCGTGGCGCGCCCGGCCAACTCTACAGCTTCGCGCGCTGTGCCCGCATGCAGTCGCATATAAGCGAGGGCAACCAAAGCCGCGTTGTTCTTCGCGTCAAGCTCAAGCGCGCGACGTAAAAACGGCTCCGCCTCGCTATCTCTTCCGGTTCGCACAAGAAGCGAGCCGAGCGCGGCATTCGGCAACGCCCAATCCTCACGAAGCTCGATGGCGCGACGAAAAGCTTTTTCAGCTTCAGGTAATCGAACGAGTGCGACAAGCACCGCGCCGCGTTGATACTCTGCCTCCGGGAATTCCGGCTGAAGTTTTATAGCCTCCTCATAAAGCCTTATCGCGCCGGTGAGATCGCCGCGCGCGTGCGCATCCTGCCCGCGCTCGAACAGTTTCACAGCATCATCGTCATCTTCGACAGCGCTTGTCTGCGCGCGTGCCGTCAAACCGCAGGCCGAAACAATGGCGAGCAGGAGCGCGAAGACCACGACCGCTTTTGCACGGAGACCAAAAAACATCTGTGAGCAGGTTTTAGAAAGTTGAGCCAGCCGAGCCGAGCCAGCGATGGTAAAGTCCGGGGAGGCTTTAATCTTAACATGCTAAGGATGAAAAGCAAGGCGGAAGGGGAGGGAAGAATATTAGTGCGCGTCTTCGACGCGAATTAAAAATTCAAAAGTTGTATCTTCTACCCAGACCTGCTTCTTCGGCCTTGCTCTTCTTGCCGTTGAGTGATTGTCTGCGGTAACATGCGCCGCAAGAAAAAGGTTCTTCTCAAAGCAGACGAAGAAGTGAATAATCGAAGCGGGCTTTCGGCTCGTCTCGATTGATTCAGGGGAAAAGATTGTGAGCGGTTGTGTGGTCGAAGGGCTAGAGATAGAAGCGCTGAAAGTTTCGCCTGTCTCGGCGGAAGCGGAAGCTAAAGAAGAGAAGCTGCGCGCCATCTTTCGAGAGATGGGATCGGTAGTCGTTGCATTCTCAGGCGGGGTTGACAGCACCTACGTCGCATACGTTGCGACCGGGGAGCTTGGCCGAAGCGCTCTCTGCGTGACGGGCGAGTCTGCAAGTCTTTCTGAATATCAGAGGACTGAAACTGTTCGCATCGTCGAAGAGTTTGGATTTCGCCACGAGATAATTCGCACTGAAGAGACGGAAGACCCGCGCTACCAGGCGAACGCGCCGAATCGCTGCTACTTCTGCAAGACAGAGTTGTACGGGAAGCTTGAGCCACTGGCCGGTGAGCGCGGATTCAGATTCGTCGTTGACGGCTCGACCACGGATGATCTTGGCGATTACAGGCCCGGACGCGCTGCGGCCAGAGAACATAATGTGCGCTCTCCGCTCGTAGAAGTCGGTATGAGCAAGAACGAGGTGCGCGAGTTGAGCCGTCGCGCTGGCCTTCCAACATGGGACAGACCTGCAAGCCCGTGTCTATCGTCGCGCATCGCTTATGGCACGCCCGTCACGCTTGCGAGGCTGCGCACGGTTGACACAGGCGAAGATATACTGCGCTCGCTGGGCTTCAGCGAGTTCCGCGTGCGCCACCACGACCAACTCGTTCGTATTGAAATCGCGCCCGACGAATTAGACCGCGCGCTCAGACGCGAGATAGTTGACGAGTTAGCCCAAAGATTTCGTGACCTTGGCTTTCGCTACGTGACGCTAGACCTGCACGGCTACCGCACGGGCGCTATGAATGAAATATTAAAGAAGTGATAAGTGATGAGTGATAAGTGATAAGTAAGAGGTAGATGTCTTTACTTATCACTTATCACTCATCACTTATCACTCATCGGAGATGAGCGTATGACTACTGCGATGGTTGACGACATAAAGAATATAAAGGAAGCGAATCCGTTCGAGTCCATGATGGCGCGCTTTGACCGCGCAGCCCAACTTCTGGACCTTGACCCTGATCTTTATACTGTGATGCGCGTCCCGAACCGCGAGCTAAAGGTTTACATCCCTACGCGCATGGACTCTGGACGCATACAGGTGTTCGAGGGCTTCCGCGTGCAGCACAACTTTGCGCGTGGGCCTGCGAAGGGCGGCATACGCTACGCGCCGGACGTGAATATTGATGAAATCCGCGCTCTTGCTGCGTGGATGACATGGAAGTGTGCGGTCGTCAATGTGCCTTTCGGCGGAGCTAAAGGCGGAGTCATATGCGACCCTACGCAGATGTCTCTGGGCGAACTGGAGCGCATGACGCGCCGCTACGCGGCAGAGCTGCTGGACTTCATAGGGCCGGAAAAGGATGTGCCTGCGCCCGACATGAACACGAACGAGCAGACGATGGCATGGATAATGGACACCTATTCCATGCACGCTCGACACACCGTAACGGCAGTGGTGACGGGCAAGCCTATTGACCTTGGCGGCTCTTCCGGTCGGCGCGAGGCTACAGGGCGAGGGATTCTCTTCGTCGTCAACGAAGCGATCAAGAGATTCAAGATGACGCCGCCACAGACGCGCGTGGTTGTGCAAGGCTCTGGCAACGTCGGCGGCATAGGCGCGCGCCTGCTGCACGAATCCGGCTATAAGGTCGTGGCTATCTCGGACGTACACGGCGGCATTTATAATCCGAACGGCATAGACATCCCGGAGGCGCTCAAGCATCTACAGCAGACGCGCTCGTTCGAGGAGTTTCCGGGAGTAGAGCGCGTGAGCAACAGCGATCTGCTTGAGCTTGAGTGCGACGTTCTGGTTCCGGCAGCTACAGAGAACCAGATAACCTCGAAGAATGCGGACAGGATTAAATGTAAGGTGCTGGCGGAAGGGGCGAACGGGCCAACCACGGCTGGCGCAGACAAAATCCTGCACGAGAAGGGAATCTTCGTTATCCCTGACATTTTGGCGAATGCCGGAGGCGTCACGGTTTCTTACTTCGAGTGGGTGCAAGACCGCATGGGCTACTTCTGGCGCGAGGATGTGGTCAACGAGCGGCTTCAGGATAAGATGGTTGCCAGCTTCAACGATCTGTGCCGCTATGCAGACCAGCATTCAGTGGACACGCGCACGGCAGCCTACATGCTGGCTATCGACCGTGTTGCTTACGACACGCGCATGCGAGGGTTCTACGCATAAAAGGACGTGACGGAAAAACAACATTTAATTTTCACGCTAAGTTGTGAAAAACTCTTGATTTCCACGCCAAGGTGGAGTATGGTCTGGCGGAACTTATTCTGTTAACCATGGTCGAAAAGTTCTTACGAACGGACGACCAGGCAGAATGAGTCATTGACAGTTGCCTCATGGTTTGCGTATAAACAGTGGCGCAAATTAGGCAAAGCAAAATTAGAACAGTTGGAGGAGCGCAGTCGGATTGCGAAGAGTATCTCGCGGATACGGTTGCCTCGCAAACTCTTCCCACTGCTCCGCTCCATCTACAAGACGTAACTAGGCAGAGGGCGGTAGCAGTTCTACTTTAACCATTTTTTTTGAGTACGCTTGTAGTTGGAGCGTCCGCGCCCCGCAACTAGATTGACGGGAAAAGCGCGCGATGTCTGTGATGAACAGTCAGATGCAAAACGACATCCGCCCAACCCGTAATCAGTTGCAGCGCATGGCCGCCCATTCCGCAAAACTTCTATACTCATTTCGCAGGAGGAATGCGATGAGATTCGCGAAAGGAGCGCTCATTGTAGCGCTCGCCACGTTGATGTTGTGTGCCGCCGCATCAGCACAAACTTTACGGTCGGAGTTAGACCCAAGAAATCTGTCTCCGTCGGTTGGCACAGGCGGCCCTCCGGGAGGGCCAACCGGACTGTTCACTATCTACGATGGTCAAACCATACGTCGTGGTGAATACACATTTTCAATAGCCTACTCGAACTTCGACCGCGACCCCGGCGACGCGGACTTTAGCGAGATACCGCTCTCGTTCAACGTAGGCTTGAACGACTACATAGAGCTATTCTTCAACACGACGGCCTATAGGGGCGTGAAGACGAACAGCCCCGCTCAGCTATCGGGCTTTTACCTGCCGGACGTTCGCCTGCTGGGTAATGGCGGGCAGAGCGCCCCGGCCATCGTCATAGGGCCTACGGGGCCTAACACGGGCACAATTGCCGGATCGGCGCTGTTTCGCCCGACCGGCAATCAGCCGTTTGTGCCCTTCCCGTATATAGGAGGCTCAGCCGGGACATTCGGGCTGACTGCTGGCGGTGGGCTATTCGGCTTTCCGGGTTTCAGCGCCACATTGGGACCGCCAAGATCATCTACAAACAGCGGGCGATTCGGTTCTGCCGACGCATTTCCCGGCATAGGCTCGCCTGTTGGCGGCATACTGCCCGGTATTGTGCTGGCTACAACCACGTTGCCTCCTACGATTCTGTCGCTGCCGATTACGGTTCCCGTAACCTTTACTATCTCGCCGAGCTATTTGCCGGACGCACCGTTTCTCAGTCGTGAGTACGGCGAGTCAAGCTTCAGCACCTTTGTGGCCGGAGCGAAGATTCGTTTGACGAAGCCTAATAACCCGCTGGGCTTTGGTCTCATGCCGTTCTATCGCTGGTATGCGGATGATGGGGACAGCAATAGTGGGTTCAGACAACTTCAACGCGGCGCAAGTCCTGGGGCAGGCTTAGGCGACTTTGGTCTGGTAGGCTTTCTGGATGCCAGACTCGGCAAGCACGTCAATCTTTCGGTCAACGCCGGTTACATTCTTAACAGCAACCCGCGCAGCAACCTTGGCACAGGTCAAGAGTGGACGCTGCTCGATAGGCCGGATGAAGTGCTCACAGGCGTAGGCATGGACTTCCCAATCAACAAGCATGTGCAACTGATCACGGAACTGCGCTCGACGCAGTACGTAGGGGGGCGCACTCCGAATGCTTTCGAGAACAGCCCTGTTGATGTGGTGGCGGGCTTGAAGATTTACCCGCGTCGCTGGTGGGGATTCGGTGCTGCGTATCGCAGGCACATGAACCAGCAAGACATGCAGCACTTGAATAGCAGGTCCTTCAATACCCAGATCAATCAGACCACAAACGTGTTCGTGCCGGGCAGAGGTATTGTTGTGATTCCCGCAACTACCTCGTCGGCTGCATTAACCGGCTTCCCGAACAACTTCCGATTCTCGGATGACCCGAACGGTTTCATCGCTCAATTGTGGATAGGTAAGCGCAACGCTCGCGCGCCTGAGTTCTTACCGAACCAGCCGCCGACCGTGACGCTCTCAGCTTCGAGCGGGACTATCACGTTGCCTTGTCCGCCGGGTACGATGTCAACAACCTGCACGCCTTCGGCTGCGCAGACCGTGCAACTCACGGCTAACGCAACAGACCCGGACAACGACACGCTGCTCTACACTTACAACACTACGGGCGGTCGCATAACGGGCGAAGGGCCGAATGTAAGCTGGGATTTGACGGGACTTCAGGCGGGCACTTACACGTCTACGGTCGAAGTTGACGACGGATGCGGATGCGTCTCGTTCTCTTCGACGACTGTAACCGTTGCTGACTGCACGAACTGCGTGCCGCCATGTCCGACAATCACGATTGATTGCCCGACGCAGGTCATCCTTGCTGGTGACGCGGCGACGGTAACAGTTAACGTAAGCGGCGGTGCTCCCAATCAGAGTCCGACCTATACCTGGTCTGTAACTGCTGGAACAATCAGTGGCGGTCAGGGTTCGCCCTCGATCACTGTTGACACGACTGGTCTGACTCCTCAGACTATCACGGCGACTGTTGACATCGGCGGACTGCCGCCTGAGTGCGAGCATACACGCTCCTGCTCGTTCACGGTTGGTGCACGACCTGGATGCCGCTTGTTCGACCAGTACGGCAATATAACCTTCAACGACGAGAAGGCACGTCTCGACAACTTCGCGTCGCAGTTGCAGCAAGAACCTGGCACACAGGCCTTCATCATCGCCTACGGCTCATGCGAGGGCGAGGGGCTGGCTCGTGCAAATCGCGCCAGGGACTATCTTGTTAACACTCGCGGAATTGATGCGGGACGCATCACGGTCATTGACGGTGGCTGCCGTGCAGAGCTTTCGGTTGAGTTGCACATCTGCCAGCAGGGAGCAGCAGCCCCTGTGGCCGATACAACCAATGCCGTCAGCCCGTGCCCGGCTTGCATGACCAGACCGCACAGGCGTCCGCATCGTCGTCATCGTGGCCGTCACGACGATGAATAAAGCAGCAACGCTCGTGTCTCGGCAAGCCATGAGAGACGCGACATAACCGAACGCGGGCGATGTTTCCTTTGAAAGAACGGAAGCATCGCCCGCTTCGCTTTATCAACCCGGCTCGGACTTCGGCCCGACCCCTTTCCGTACAACCGTCTCGCCAGCGCGCTACATCCTACGAACCGTATGCGTTATAATTAAGCTTCGACAATGTTTTGAATAGAGCAAACGGGTCGCAACGCGCGCGTCCCGTCAACTATGAGATATGAGATGATGAAAATGATTACCCGACAACTTAAACGTTCTTTTCTTGCTCTCCTGCTTATCTCTTTCGCAACGCCAGCGTGGATGCAACGAGGCATCGCTGCGCAGGTCGAAAATCCCCCGGCCACTTCTGAGCCAACTGAAGCAACTGCGCCCGTAGACCCTGCGGCGCAATATGCTATGGACTGGCGCACAACGGGGCCAACGGGCGGCGACGTGC
>DATHJK010000415.1:0-6375 GCA_035316225.1 Pyrinomonadaceae bacterium | reverse complement strand
CATCCAACAGCTTCCATCCCATGATTACTTTCTGAATCGGATGTTGGATGCGATTTTTGTGGCGGCTGCTCGGTTCCAGAGTCAGCCGTCCGAAAGGACTGGCTAATTGTGTCCGGCGAAATCAAGTACAGAACAGACCTGATTGATGTTGATTGGGTGCAGATGAAGACCACGCTGTCCGAGGATAATTTCGATAACGGGCGAACGCCGGAACAACTGCGCATTTCATTCGAGAATAGCCACCTGGCGGTCATAGCTTACGATAACGACCGTATCATAGGCACTGCGCGCGTATTGTCGGACGGAATATGTAACGCTTATGTGGTGGATGTCTGGACGCTCTCCGCGTATCGCAGGCGCGGCATCGCTAGGAAGATGATGGAGACGCTCGAAGCAAGGCTTGAAGGACAGCACGTTTACCTGTTCTCGGACGATGCGGTTGAGTTCTACGAGAGACTGGGCTTCGGGAAGCAACCGACCGGATTGAGCAAAGTCGTAGGCGAGTGGCTTAAAGATAGGACGAAGGAGCGTTGATATGAAGGAGCGTCCGGTCGGGTTCTGGCGTTCCCATATGCTTTTAAGCTCGCACATGCCCGCGCGCTGTCAACTTCACTGGTACGATAACAGTTTGCGACAGGTATTAGTTGACTCTCCACAGGTTTTGCGATAAAAGCCTGCCGACTCGAAACATCACCGACAATTTTTCAAGCCGTATACTATCTTTCTCTAAGCAGAAAGTTACAGAACAATCGTCTACAGTCAGTGGCGACTATAATACCGGGTTGCGGCTAAAAGCGAGGTTGAGAAAGTTTGCCAAGCCATTGATCTACACAGGGCAAGCTAAAATCTCGGTAGTGGTTCAGGCATGAAATATTGGCTCAATATTTATCGGCGCTCTAACTTGAAATTAAACCACTACTCAAATCTCTAACCTTTAGAAGGAGAAAACAGTGGCGACAGATCAAATAACTTTCAAATCCGTAGGAACCGCTTTATTTGGGAACTCTACTCAACCCGTCCAATTGACTCGGGTAACCTCGACCTCGGGCTTTAAGGCATTCGTCTTCCAGTGTGGAATGAATAAGGATGTTGACGGGGCACCTACTTGCTATGGCCCGCATCATCCGCCCGCGATAGAATTTATAGGAAATGCCACGAATCAATCGCATCCTGTGTTTGATTGTCACGGTCACAATACATGGCAATGGGTGGGTTTGTACTCTAGGACTCGGCATGAGGCTCTGGATATTCGCCAAAATCCCGGCGAAAAGGTTGAAGATATTATTGACACAAACCCGTGTTTCGAGGATGTGAACCACAGATTCCCTGTAAAGCAGCGAGCGGGACAACCAGCGCCTGGATTTTATGTCTCGACCACCGCGACACCTGCCGATGAGGGCTACCCGGTATGGGACCAGCGAAGGTATTGGGACGCATCCGAGATTGCGTACCAGGCTCTGACACCTGCGTTAAAGAATCTAGGGGTCAATCAGGGAGACTTTGGCATGGCAATCCGGAACGATACAGGCATGTATAGCGGGTTCTTTTTTGCGGATTGGGGGAATAAACCCAAGGTGGGAGAATGCTCCCTCTGGTTGTTCAATACCATCTTCCCAAATTATCCACGCGAAAATAACGAGCGCGGCGTAAGTTACATCGTATTCCCCGGCTCAGGTATCGGCCCTTCAGGATGGGAGGTGCCAGCTAAAATCCACTCGGCCATAGCAGGACAGATTATAAAGCTCAACGACGCGGACAACGCGGACGAACTGCCTCTGTTCCTAGCACTGGGGGCAGACCTCAGCCGCTTGAAGAGGACGCTCAAAAAACTCAATGACATGGACGTGCGATTCCCGATCGCTGAGTATCAGAGAATCTCATGGACGCTGGCGTTGCTGTGGTATGGCACTGACGGGGATTTTCACCCCGGCGAGAACTCGCCGCAATTGAAGTGAGGATTTTTTCGGCAACTTTCTCAAACGAGAGAAAGCCATGGTCGTACTACAATTCCGAAACAGTGACGTATGGAGAGCGTATCGTTACACGAGGGTCAATGTTTGAGAGAACCTGAGTATGAGAACGGAAAATTGAGGAAGAAAAGAGTTTTTGTTAATAGCAGCGCAAAGACAGATAGGCGCGCTTTCCTCGACCAAAGCTCTTTACATCGTCACAGGCTTAATCGTCGGCGTTCCTGTCATAATCGCGCTGATAGTAATAATCTCCAATATACTCGGCGGGTAGATATGAATGGCTTCAGTTTATGCTGCATTCACCACTCCGCTTTCAATAAGGAGTCCGAACAATGGCTGACAATGAAGCATTGAAGCTTCTGGTTATACAGAAGGCTAGAGAGCAGGCGAAGGCAGGCGCGCATTACCTGTGGGGAGCTGCGGGCAACACGCCAGGGAACAGCGACGGCGCGTGGTATCGTCCGAGTCATGCGCAGCTTCACCCCAACGTTCCAGACCTTGAGCCTCTGACGCAGAACCGGAACGCCGCCGCGTCGAAACACAACGTGCATGTGCCGACGCTGTTTGCGGCGTTCGTTGATTCTTCCGACCAAGGGCTTTTGCCCTGCGTGGGCCGCACAGTCCAATTTCCTATGCCTCTGGCATTGGATGCGATGGATAAGGATAAACACGCGGCCTTCGATCTGAAATTGAAAAACCTGACGGACGCTCAGATAGAGGAGTTTCAAAGAAACGCCGGTAATGCCGCCAGTTTCAGATGGCCGCGCCCGAACAGCGCGCTCGGCAATAACAATCCCCATCACTCGACCGTCTGGGGCGAATCTTGCGTAGGCAAGCGCCACTTCGACTGCATAGGTTTCATAAACTGGCTGCTTTCCGAGACGTTGAATAAACATATACAGTACGGCATTGCAAACTACACAAATAAGAATGTCGGGACGGAAGTTGAAGTCGCGCAGGCGCAAACCTGTGACATCGTAACTAAAGGCGTGGAGCATATCGGTCTTGTT
The DNA here is from genome assembly GCA_035316225.1 of Pyrinomonadaceae bacterium. Classification (GTDB taxonomy): domain Bacteria; phylum Acidobacteriota; class Blastocatellia; order Pyrinomonadales; family Pyrinomonadaceae; genus 3-1-20CM-3-53-8. The sequence continues at coordinate 3,395 of DATHJK010000415.1, read as the reverse complement.
TCCGATACCAAAACGGTTATAGAGGCTATGGATGTTTTAAATGGAGTGGTGGAGGGAGCCTTTAAGCCAACCCGATGGACGCAATGTTTTCGTCTGCCTGCTTCGATGTGGGAGTAGATAGAATTTTGAGATGAGCAAGGCGCAACGCTCATTCTCCGGCAGCGGCAGAACACCGCGTTTCTCATCGCGCCCTGTCTCTATAGCTATACAATGTCGAGGAGAAACCTTTTGAGAAGACAGAAATTTTTATTCCTGGCTCTCATACTTCTCATTCTAGTTGCAGGTTACTCCTTGTTCGTCGTCGTCAAGGCGTATATTGAGACGCCTGCGATTATCTCTTCGGCGCTCGCGTCCAACAAGATGACTTTGCGGCTGGAGGATTTTTCCGAAGAACATCTGAACGACCTGCTCGCTGTAGAAGACCCCGGCTTCTACTCTCATCATGGCGTGGACGTGTGGACGCCCGGCGCGGGCTACACGACAATCACGCAAGGGTTGGTCAAGCAACTCTATTTCGAGCATTTCACGCCCGGACTCTCAAAGCTCAAACAGACGCTCATCGCGCTCGTGCTGGACAGAAGAGTTGATAAGAAGACTCAATTGCTGCTCTTCATCAACTCGGTCTATCTCGGCAACGTCAACGGAAGAGACGTGAACGGATTCGGCGACGGGGCGCAAGTCTACTTCGGGAAAAATTTTTCCGAGCTGACCAGAGATGAATATTTATCGCTAGTCGCAATGATCGTCGCGCCAAACGAATACAACGTCATGAAGCAGCCTGAGCAGAACAGCGAGCGAGTCAGACGAATCAAGCGATTGCTCGCGGGCGAGTGTAAGCCGCTCGGCTTCAGAGACGTTTACTACGAAGGATGTAAGACGACTGCCCCGTAATCACTTATAAGATTGCACGGCGACGGGCAGCATGGCTTTCAACATTTTTCGGATTGTGCTATGTAACATTGGCTCACCGCGCAGTAGTTTCCGGCAGATAACGTTTATCTCGGGTGAAAAATTTATGTCCTTAAATCTTAACCCAACCGGCGTGAAGTTGAGCCGCCGTCAATTCGCTTTTTCTCTCGCTGGCTTGGCCGCGCTCTCGCTCTCGCGCGTTCATAAGTTTCCGAGTTTTGGGCCAACCGTGAGCGAAGAGCAGGCGCGCGAGATTTACAGGCGCGCGGTCGTGGTTGATTGCAACACGTGGCCGCCGTTTGACGGGACGCTTCCGATTCCGCAGAGCGGTCTGGATACGGCCACACGCTCCGGCATCACGATTGTCAAAGCAACGGTCGGCGGCGCATCCTTCAATTTCGAGCAGACTGTTGACGAGATAGCCGCTATTCAAGGCATAGTCGAGACGCACCCGGATCACTTCCTGCTGGTTCGACAGCACTCGGACATAGAGAGAGCGAAGCGCGAGAGTAAGATGGGCGTAATACTCTCTTTTGAGAGCACTGAGATGTTCGGCAGCGATCTTTCGCGGCTTCCATTGTTCCGGCGACTGGGCGTGCGCGTCATGCAGATAACCTACAACCGGCGCAGCCTCTTCGGCGACGGGTGTCTTGAGCCTGCCAATGCTGGATTGAGCAATCTGGGTCGGCAGGCCGTGAAGCAGATGAACGAGATGGGCGTGGCCTGCGATCTGAGCCACTCAGGTGTGCAGACGACAATGGAAGCGATTGCGCTCTCGACGAAGCCTACGATCTTCTCGCACGCCGGATGCAAGAGTGTTCACGATCACCCTCGTAATAAAGATGACGCGGAGATGCGCGCTCTGGCCGAACGCGGCGGCGTGATGGGAATCTATTTTCTGCCCTTCATAGGAGGCGAGGCCGGACAGCCTCCAACTCTGGAAATCTACATGAAGCACATGGAGCACGCTCTCTCTGTCTGCGGCGAAGACCACGTTGGAGTGGGGAGCGATATTGACATCACGCCCGTCAACGACACACCGGAATGGCGCAGGCAGATGGCCGCATCGGTCGCAGAGCGAAAACGGCTCGGCATAAGCGCCCCGGAAGAAGACCGCCCGCCATACATACCGGAACTTAACAACCCGCGAAGATTGGAAGGCATCGCCATCGCTCTTGCCAAACGCGGCTACTCTGCTGCCGTCATCGAAAAAGTCATCGGCGGAAATTTCCAGCGAGTCTTCCGAGACATCTGGGGAAGCACATAGATAATTATGAAAGCGGGTTTAAGAACTTCTCTTATCAAAATGCAATCGGCACGGCTTTTCCTTTCATGAATTTCAAATTTAAAATTTCTTCACTCTCATCTTATTGCGTCGCTTCCTGTCGTTTTGTTATATTCTGATTCAGTTAACATCTCGCGGAAAATCTTTCTGAAAGTGCGATGTGCGCTTTTTTGGAGAAGGAAACTTTTATGCAGAACGAATACGAACACAGACGGCGGCGCGGCGGCGGCAACGATGCTCTCAATAAGCTCACGTTCCTGCTGATAGGCGGCGGCATAGGCGCTATACTTGCGCTGCTTTTCGCTCCGAAATCCGGCGAAGAGTTGCGGCAGGATATAGCGGACGCCACACGTAAGAGCGTTGACAGCGCGCGCGATACGGCCAACCAGCTTGGCTCGCGCGCAGGCGAATACTACGAGGCAACGCGCGAGCGTGCTGGCGAGCTGGCTCAAACCGCGCGCGATGCTGCCACGCGAAGGACAGGCACGATTTCCGCCGCCATCGAAGCCGGAAAGCAGGCTTACCGCGACGAGAAACGAAAGACTGAGCTATCGGGGCGCACAGACATAGCGCCGACTTATTACGAGGACGAGCCGCAGGGGTAAGATATTTCTGGATTGTGAATTCTGGATTTCGGGTTAGAGTTTGAGTTAGCTTCTGACTTGCTAATCTGAAATCTTAGTCACCGGCTGCGAACATCAATCCGAAATCTGAAATCCAAAATGAACACACACGATCCTACATTCTGGATCATGCTGACGACGATCATCATCGCGTTCGCTTTTCTCGTTATCGCCGTGGCTATGGTGGCTATTGCCGTTATAGTCAACCGCGCTGTGAAGACCGTCTCGCGTCTTGAAGAGAGGCTTGAGCCGCTGGTTGACCGCGTGACCGTTTTGAGCGATCAGGGCAAGCAGATAGCGGCGCAGGGCAAAGAGATAGCCGAGCAGTTCACAGTTGTCTCGGGTCATCTCTCTACGGCCACAATGCATTTTTCTGAGTCGCTCGCGCTGGTCAAAGACGAGGTGCGCGAGTTGAGGTCGCTGGTCGGCTATACGGCTACCGCAACGCGAGACAAGGTGGAACTCGTCAGCCGCACGATTGATCGTACGGAGCGGCAGTTCTCCGCGACTACGGCCTTCATTCAATACAAGGTGCTTGAGCCTGCGCGCGAGATGGCGGCGATTATGGCGGGCGTCCG
>DATHJK010000414.1:0-4097 GCA_035316225.1 Pyrinomonadaceae bacterium | reverse complement strand
TAACTGTGCTAGCAACGTCCGCAGCCGTTACGCCGAGTTGCGCCGCGCGCTCCGGGTCAACTCGAAAAGTGACCGCCGGGCCGCTCACCACTACGCCGTTGAAAGTGTCCACCACGCCGGTCACCTTCTTCATTGCCGCCTCGACCTCATCTGCCTTCGCGTCCAGCGCTCGCGTGTCCTCGCTAAAAAGCTTGACCTCTATGGGTTCGGGCGAGCTGGTCAGGTCGCCAATCAGGTCTGCCAGAATATGAGCGAACTCCACCTCAAGAGCAGGCTCCGATGATTCTATTGACCCGCGCAGATCATCCATCACCTCGTCGGTCGTGCGCGCGTGGCCGGACTTGAGCTTGACTAGAAAATCGCCCGTGTTCGGCTCTGTGATGGCAAGCCCGAGTTGCAGCCCTGTTCGACGCGAATAGCTTTCGACTTCGGGCGTCTGCTTCAACAATTCTTCGACGTGCCGTAGCAGCCTGTCTGTCTCTTCCAGAGATGAGCCGGGCGGCGCTTTGTAATCCAGCACGAACGCGCTTTCGTCGAACGCAGGAAGAAACTCCGAGCCGAGGCCGCGATAGAGAAAGTAGGAGCCAATCAGCACGATGGCCATAATCAGCAATACGACCCATCGATTATCAAGCGCGTGCCCCAGCACCCATTCGTACCTCCGTATAATCGCACGAAGAAACCGTCCACCTTGCTCTTCTTCCTCCTCAATCTCATTAGCTCTAGCCTCATCCGCGCGTTCACCATGCTGAGGGGCATCCTCTTTCTGCTCGTCCTCATCATCTCTCCGCTTCGCTTTCACGAAGCGCTCGGCAAGCACAGGAGTGAACGATAGCGCCAGCACCAGCGATGTCATGAGCGCAACGGCCATAGTGAGCGCGAGCGAGCGGAAGAAGACACCCGTGACTCCTGTAAGAAGTGTGAGCGGCAGGAATACCACGACGGGCGTTACGGTCGAGCCGATGATGGGAACGGTAATCTCCGTAATCGCGCTCTGGACTGCTTCGCGGCGCGACTGCCCGCGCGCCATGTGCGTGTAGATGTTCTCGACGACGACGATGGCGTCGTCAATCACAAGCCCTATGGCCGCCGCTACCCCTCCCAGAGTCATCAGGTCGAAGGATAGTCCGACGAGCCACATCGCCAGAAACGTGACGAGAATCGTGACAGGGATGACGAGGATGGCGACGATGGTCGTGCCCCAGTTGCGCAGGAAGGCATAGAGGATGACTACGGAGAGAAGCAGCCCAATCAGAATTGCGTCGCGCACCGATTTCATAGCCTCGCGCACAAGAAGCGATTGATCGTAGTAGGGAACGATTCGCACATCTCTTGGGAGCGATGGCTTCACGGAAGCAAGCTCAGCCGTAACCTCGTCTACAACTGTGACGGTGTTGGCGTCAGGCTGCCGGTCAACGTTGATTAAGACCGCCGGATGCCCGTCGGCTGTAACTATCGTGTACTGAGGCTCGAAGCCTGTGCCGATAGTTGCTACGTCGGCCAGCTTGACGGGAGCGTTGTTTACGATGGCGACGACGATGCCGTTGAGTTGATCGGGCGTCGCCGCCTGCCCGCTCACCAGAGCAAGTTCTAGCTGGTGATTCTCTTCTATTAGCCCGGGGCTTGCGATGATATTAGAGTTCTTGACAGCATCCACCACCTGCTGCACTGAGACGCTGTGCGCGGCCAGTTTTTCGGGGTCAATGGTGACATGGTATTCGCGCACCTGCCCTCCGGCGATGTTGATGGTAGCAACACCTTGCAGGCGCGCGAGACGCGGGCGCACTACGTTGTTTGCGATGTCGCGTAAAGATGCAGGGTCGCGCGTATCTGAGGTGAGGCTGTAGCCCGCGACTGGAAAGACTGCGAAGGTCAAACGATCAACGCGGCGAATCTCGGCAGTTGGCGGCAACGCTGCTGTGAGTTGCGAGAGTCGTGTCTGTACGAGTTGCAGAGACTGGCGTATGTCAACCTTCCAGTCGAAGAAGAGGTCTATCTCGCATGAGCCGCGCGCCGTAGTAGAGCGTATGCGGTTGATGCCGGGGATGCCGTTCATAGCCTCTTCAACGGGGCGCGTGACGGAAACCAGCGTTTGCTGCGCGGGCACTACGCCGTTGTCAATGGTGATGACAATGCGCGGAAAATCCGTCTGAGGAAAGATAGATATGGGAAGCTGCCATGCGGCGTAGAGACCTGCGGCGCACATGAGCGCAATGATGACGAGGATTGCGCGCTTTTGAACGGAGACCAATCGGGCGAATCTCACGGCGCTTCTCCCGAATTAGTGTTTCCGCTTCCGCCTCCGCCATCTTCAGAATTACTCTCTTCGCTTACTTCAACTTTTGTTCCGTCAGGCAGCGCATAGTTGCCCTCTATGACTACAGTCTCGCCGCCCTGCAAGCCGGATGTTATTTCAATCGCATCGCCTGAGCGCACGCCCACTGTGACTTTCGTTTCGTGAGCGACGTTGGTAGCGTCAACGACCATCACAGTTCCTTCGTTCGAGTTCGAGGCATCTAAGGTAACGGCTGATGCAGGGACAACCAGAGCATCCTGCTTCGAGTTAGTTGCGAACGAGACCTGCGCCGCCCCGTTTGCTCGCAATCGCCCGGCTTCGTTGCCAAGCGTGACCCAGACTTCGACAGTACGGTTCGCAGGATCAACCGCGCGGCTTATGAGCGTGACCTGTCCGGTCATCTGTTCGCCGGGCGCATCCGTAGGCAGCACCGTTGCCGCGTCGCCTATTTTCAGTTGCGCCGCGATGTTGTCGGCAATAGGAGCTTTGACAATCACCTGGCTGATGTCTGCGATGGTTACAAGCGTCGAGCCGGAAGAGACGAAACTGCCTTCATACAGAGCCTGGTCTATGACTACGCCTGTGATTGGCGCGCGTACCGTTGCATAGCTTAACTGAGCGTCGAGCGTGCCCAGATGTTGCTCAGCTTGATTGACGCGCGCCGCCGCCTGTGCGCGGTCGTTCGGGTTAAGAGACTCGGTGCGCAGAGTTACGGTCTGCTCTGCAAGGCGCAGGTCGTCTTCAGCTTTCGTCAAATCAAGCTGAGACTGCTCCAACTCTTTCTTTGAGATTCCGCCGCGTTGATAGAGCACCAGACGGCGTTCGTATGTCGCGCGAGCATTGGCAACAGCAGCCCGCGCGTCCCTCAACGCTTTCTGATCCTGCGCGTTGTTCTGCGGAATAGTGCCGGTCGTAACGCTGCGCTGATTGGCGCGGGCTTCTGCTAACGCGGCTGCGGCCTCGTTGCGCTGAGCCTGTAGGTCGCTGGATTCGAGCACAGCGATTACGTCTCCGGCGCGCACCACCCTGTTCTTCAACAGAGGCATCTGTTTAATGTGCGCGCTTACTTTTGCAGAAACCAGCGCCTGATCGCGCGGGAATATTGTGCCCAGCGCACTGACCTCGGCAGCAATCGTCTGCCTCTCAACACGAGCTACGCGCACGCTGACTACGGGCGATGTTTCTGCGGTGGCGGTATCGGCGCTCTTTCTGGAACGCCACACGAGCAGGGCTACGATGACGAGAAGGAGTATGAGGAGCGACGCAGTAATGATTGTTATTTGACGCCTGCGCGTGCTCTCCTGCCAGCGTCTGGTTACAGTCACGCTGGACTCTTCGGAAGACAGAATCTCCCGCTCGACTTCTTCGTTCTCATCCGGCATGTCGTCCATATCTTCCACCTGCTTCATTCTCCAGCAGCCTGTCTGAGACGCGCCAGAGCCACCTGATAGTCGAAGAGCGCCTGGAAGTAGGCCAGTCGCTGCGCGGCCAGCGTGGTCTGCGCATCCGTCACTTCTATTATTTGCGCTTCACCGGCGCGATAGCGCGCGATTGAGGCATCAAGGTTACTGCGCGCCAGCGCAATGCCTGTCGCGGCGAGCCGAACGCGCGAGGCGGCAGATAGCGCCTGCGTGCGCGCCGAGTTGAATTGCTGGTTGAAGCCGCGAACAGCCTGCGTGCGCTCGTTCTCTGTAATCTGAAGACGCGCCTCGGCCTGTCGCTCGCGGCTGCGGCTCGCTCCCCAATCGAAAATAGGAATCGAAAGATTGAATGCTGCTGAAACGCCCGTATGCTCTCTCAG
>DATHJK010000413.1:0-2170 GCA_035316225.1 Pyrinomonadaceae bacterium | reverse complement strand
CTTGAATCGCAGCCTGAGATTGTGGCGCGAGGGCTAATCGGGACGGGAGACGGCAACGGTTTTCTCAAAAATGCGCAGCGCGTCGTGGCCGAGGCGGTCGAGAATGCGTCGGATGTTGAGATTGAAGATTTGAGCCTGCTGAAAGAGCGCGTGAGGCTTGAGTTGAAAAGGTTCATTCAGAAGCATAACGGCACGAAGCCTGTTATCGTTCCCGTCATCATTGAAGTCTGACGGCGCGCGACACGTAAAAGAGAGTCTTGCCTTAACGGGAAGTGGAAACCGCACAAGAGAAACAGAACGTCACCGAGCTTCTGCGCAGCGCGCGTGTAGAAGTCGCGCCGGAAACTTTTTACCTCATAGGTTTAAGGCACGAGGATTGGCGACGCCTTTTAGAGAACCCTGAATTAAGCCCTCGCGGGGATGCGCCCTTCATGGTGCTCAGCGATGCTCACGAAGTAACGCTGCTGCTTGATGAAACGGACTGGCGCACCGTTCGACACGCAGCGCGCGATGCTCGTGTCGAGGGAGGTTTTCGTCTTCTCACTTTCGATATAGTGCTTGGCTGGGATGTTATAGGCTTTCTGGCGCGTGTGACGAAAATTCTTGCGGATGCGGGAATCCCGGTCGGGGCGCTTTCAGCCTTCTCGCGCGACCACCTTTTAATCAAGCAGGAAGTTTTGGGCGAAGCGCTTCGCATTCTGGGCGAGCATGTGGCTGAACTCTGTTAGAAAAACGTGTGGGGGCAGGGCTTGTCCTTGCCCGTATGAACTTTGATGAGTTCTGATTGGAAACAAAAAGTTGTCTTCATAACAGGCGCTTCAAGCGGCATCGGCGGAGCGCTCGCCGTAGAGCTTGGAAAGCGCGGAGCATGGCTGGGTTTGCTGGCGCGTCGTGTTGAGCCTCTGAATGAAATTGTCGCTGAAATCGAGAGAGTGGGCGGGCGCGCAGTCGCTCTTCCGGCTGACGTGCGTGATGCTGATGCTGTGCGCGGGGCTGCCGGCACGCTGAGAGAAGAGTTCGGGCGCATTGATCTGATGGTTGCTAACGCGGGCGTTGGCGGGACAGTTAGCGGGGCGAAATTAGACCCCGCTGAGTTTGCCAGAGTAATCAACATCAACCTGCTTGGCGCGGTCAATGCTGTCTCGGCAGTCGTTCCGGAAATGGTGAAGCAGGGAAGCGGGCAGCTTGTAGCAATCTCAAGTCTCGCCGCGTATCGCGGTCTTCCGAAATCCGGCGCTTACTGCGCCAGCAAGGCCGCGCTCTCAGCTTTCTTTGAAAGCCTGAGACTCGATCTCAAAGGCACGGGCGTTGACGTGACGATCATTCATCCGGGCTTTATCAAAACCCCGCTCACAGCCGGGCGCGAAGCGACGATGCCCTATCTGATGGAACTGGACGACGCTGTAACGAAGATTGTTCGGGCGATTGAAGCCAGAAAGAAATCTTACGCATTCCCCTGGCAGCTTGCCAGCCTTGTGCGCGTCGGAATGCTCATGCCGATTTCCATGTACGACCGAATAGCTACAAAAAATTCTTTCCGCGAGTGAAAGAGCGAAGGTTTTAGATTTGCGAGGTTCGATTGAAGGCAGGAACATAAGGGGCAACATGGCTCTCATCATCAACTAACTCGCAAAGCCAAAATAGAATTCATATGACACTTCTTCAAGCAATCGTTCTTGGCATCGTGCAGGGGCTGACGGAATTTATTCCAATTAGCTCTACGGCGCATCTGGTATTCGCCAGCCGCATCGTAGGGCTGTTCAGCGACATGGAGCAGACCGTGCGCGCAGAGCAGACAACCGCAGTCATTGCTATCGTTCAGTTGGGCACGCTGCTGGCCGTCATAGTCTATTTCGCACGCGACATCCTGAACATCTCCATCGCATTCGTGCGCGACCATCTTGCTTTACTTGTGGGGAAAAGAAGTGAAGCGGCGCTCGATAGGACTATTTCCGGCGGGGTGCAGCCGCGTCTTTCTCAGGAAGCGTGGCTTGGATGGCTCGTAATCATCGGCTCGATTCCGGTCGGCGTCGTCGGCCTTCTTCTAAAGAAGGTGATTGAAGGGACGTTCACAAAAAATCTCTGGGTGATTGCGACGATGATGATAGTCGTAGCGCTGCTGCTGCTCGCTGCGGAATTGGTCGGAAGAAAAAGACGTGGGATGGATAAT
>DATHJK010000412.1:0-10462 GCA_035316225.1 Pyrinomonadaceae bacterium | reverse complement strand
TTCTCTGCCGAATACGACCGTCTGGGTTTCGGGCGAGTAGAGATTTTCACCAAGCCGGGCACGGATAGATTTCGCGGCCAGATGTTCCTGAATTTCAACGACGAGAGCTTAAATTCGCGCAATCCCTTTGCGCCGCGTCGCGCGCCGCACCAGCAGCGCACTTACGGCGGCAACCTGAGCGGCCCGGTCATTGCCAAGAAGGCTTCGTTCTTTCTGGATTTCGAGCGACGTGAGATTAACGACAACGGCGTCATCAACGCCATAGTGCTAGACCAGAATTTCAATCCCGTCTCGTTCAGCGACGTGATTATCGTGCCGCAGCGCCGCACCACGGTCAGCCCAAGATTCGACTACCAACTCAATGCCTACAACACGCTGGTAGGGCGATACAGCTTCACGCGCTCAAAGTTAGAGAACACTAACGTTGGCAATTTCTCTTTGCGGTCGCGCGCGACCACTTTCGCAACGACGGAGCACAACGTTCAGTTGACGGAGACGGCTGTGTTGACGCCGCACGTCCTGAACGAAACAAGATTGCAGTTCTATCGCTACACGGAACAGCAGAATGGAGACAACTCGCAGCCGACCATTGTTGTGCGCGACGCTTTCACGGGTGGAGGCTCTGGCGTTGGCTCTTATCTGGATCAGCAGACTCGCTGGGAACTACAGAACTACACTTCGTGGGTCGTGGGTCACCATGCGTTCAAAGCCGGAGGGCGGCTGCGAGCAGTTAACATTGATAACTTTACGCAGTCGAATTTCAACGGCACATTCACTTTCACCTCTATAGATCAGTATCGCAGTACGCTGTTGGGCTTGCCCGGCGGTCGCCCGGCGCAGTTCTCTCTCTCCGGCGGCAACCCGGAAGCTACAATTTCGCAAGTTGATTTCGGGCCGTTCATACAGGACGACTGGCGCGTGCGCCCGAACCTGACCTTGAGCGCAGGGCTTCGTTACGAAAGACAGAACAACATTCACAGCAACCTGAATTTCGCTCCGCGCGTTGCGTTCGCGTGGTCGCCCGGAGCGGGAGGCTCGCGCCAGCCGAAGACTGTGGTGCGCGGTGGCTTCGGCGTCTTCTACGACCGTTTCAACGAGAATTTCACTCTCGCCGCGAATCGCTACAATGGAATTAACCAGCAGCAGTTCGTCATACCGGATGTTTCGGTGAACGGCCAGCCAGTTCTTAACTTCTTCCCGAACGTGCCTACGATTGCGACACTGCAAGCTTTCGCGCTGCCGCAGACGGTGCGCCGCGTCGCGCCTGATTTGCAGTCGCCCTACACTATGCAGTCTGCAATCAGTATAGAGCGCCTGCTTCCATACAAGGTCACTTTGAGCGTGACATATATTAACGCTCGCACGCTTCACCTATTGCGCTCGCGCAATATCAACGCGCCGCTGCCCGGAACTTACGACCCGCTTCACCCGGAGCTTGCCGTCCGACCGTTTCCGGGACAGGGCAACATATACGAGTTTGAATCAACCGGGCGATTCAATCAGAACCAGTTGATCGTGAGCGTCAACAACCGCTTCAATCAGAAGCTGACGCTTTTCGGCAACTACACCTTGAACCGTGCGCGCTCTGACTCGGACGGCGCAGGCTCGTTCCCCATGAACACGTTTGATTTGAGCGGAGAGTACGGACGCGCGGCTCAGGACATACGCCATCGCTTCTTCCTCGGCGGATCAATCGGCGCGCCGTGGGGATTACGTCTGAACCCGTTCATAGTCGCTTTCTCTGGCCGCCCATTCAACATCACGACGGGCGTTGACGCGAACGGCGATTTGCAGTTTAACGAGCGCCCTGCATTCGCAACAGACCTGACGAGGCCGAGCGTAGTAGTGACTCGCTTCGGCGCTTTCGATCTTGTACCTCTGCCGGGTCAGCAGATAATCCCGCGCAACTTCGGCAGCGGGCCTAGCTACATCTCCGTCAACTTGCAGGTGAGCAAGACCTGGACGTTCGGCACTATGGGCGGAAATCGCGCAGCCAGCGCACAGCCAGCGGGCGGCAGCAACCAGCAGGGCGGCCAGCAAGTTCGTCAAGGTGGAGGCCAGCAACAGCAAGGCAATTCCAACTTCATGCTGCTAGGCGGCGGCGCTGCGGGCGGCAATCGCGCAGGAGGGCAGGGCGGCGGTCAAGGAGGCGGGCCGGTTCGCGCAAGCGGGCTTCTAGGCAACGGCGGAGGTAATTCTGCCGAGAAGCGATACAGCCTGACCTTCTCAATACGCGCGAGCAACCTGTTCAATCGCACGAATCCCGGCCAGATAATAGGAAACCTGCGCTCGTCTTTATTCGGACTGGCCAACTCGTTGAACGGAGCGTTCGGCGGATTCGGGCAGGGTGGCGGTCTCAGCTCATCCGCAGGCAATCGCCGCATAGAAGCTTCAATTCGCTTCACTTTCTAACCGGACAACGGGAGGCTTCTTTAATTTGAGCCTCCCTCTTTTTGAAAGGAACCCTTTATGAAAAAGAGATTGACGCTCGCGGTTATCGCCGCGCTCTCGTTATCACTCGCGGTCATAGCCAACGCGCAGCAGCAGTCTTCGCCACCAGCTTCCGCCTCTTCCAATTCCAACAACTCTAATTCCGCAGCCACGCCGGGAGCGTCTTTGATTACTGCGACGACTTCGCCATCCGACATGGCGCGCGCGGCGATCAATGCGTTCGGTGGCACAAAGTATCGCAGCTTGAAGAACATGGTGCTGGTGGGCACAGCCGATCTCTTCTCGCCGAACTCTACACAGTCGCTTCCTGCCAAATTCGCAATGGTAGTGGCGGGCGACCGTTACCGTCTTGAGATTGACGCGCGCCCTGCGTTCTCGTTCCAACAGATTTCGGACGGCCAGCAGACCTACTCATCCGTTCGCGGCTTTGACCTTCCGCCGCCGAACAGGTTCGGGATGCCGCTGCTGTTGAAATTCGACCAGCCCGGCTACACAGTCTCCGCCTTACCGGACAGGAAGAAGCTTCGCGGGTTCCGCATCACAGACCCGGATGGGAACACTACGGATTATTATGTTGACCCGGACACGGCGCGCGTGATGAGCTACGAGACAACTTTCAACGGCAACAAGTTCGGCATCGAGCACAAGAAATTTCAGGAAGTTGATGGCGTGCTTGTTCCTACGAGCTTCTCGCAAAAGTTCGACACCCCGCAAGGCTCATTCTTCGCAGACTACAACGTAAAGAGCGTGAAGATAAACCAGGAGTTGGCCGACGACATGTTCGCCATCCCGAGTGAGTAAAAAGCAGAAGTAAAAAGGTAAAAGGCAAAAGTAAGGAAGGCATTCAACCTTCTTCGCTTTTGCCTTTCATATTTCTACTTCTGCCTTGAATTAAACGCTCAGAATCTCCTGCTCTTTCGTCTTCGCAAGCTCGTCAACTTTGCCGATGAAGGTGTTCGTCAGCTTCTGCACCTCTTCAAGCCCGTCGCGCTCATTGTCTTCGGAAATCTGCTTGTCCTTGAGCATCTTCTTCAGACGCTCGTTGGCGTCGCGGCGTATGTTGCGAATTGCGGTGCGATGGTCTTCGGCTATGTCATGCACCTGTTTGGCGAGTTGCTTGCGGCGCTCTTCCGTCAAAGGCGGAATCGGAATGCGAACGAGCTTGCCGTCGTTCGTCGGGTTCAGTCCGAGGTCTGACGAGCGTATGGCTTTCTCTACAGCGCCCATTTGCGTCTGATCCCACGGCTGAACCGTTAGCATCTGCGGCTCTGGCGCATGCACGGAAGCCATCTGGTTTAGCGGCGTAGGCGTGCCGTAATAATCAACCATCACAGTATCCAGCAAACTCACAGCCGCGCGCCCTGTTCTCACGGTCGCAAGCTTACGCTTGAAATCCTCAATCACGGACTCCATGCGCGGTCGCGTTTCCTTAATCACATCCTTCTCGCTCATAGGGTTCTCCGAGTGATGAGTGATGAGTGATGAGTGATAAGAAAGAGATTCGCCTTTCTCTTATCACTCATCACTCATCACTTATCACTTGCTTCCTGGTTTTTCCACGCAGACGCGCGTGCCGACGCCCTCTTCTCCTGTGACGACGCGCATGATGTTGCCGGGCTTGCGCATGTTGAAGACTATGATGGGCATGTTGTTGTCCATACAGAGGCTTATGGCAGAGGCGTCCATCACCTTCAACTGCTTCTCAAGAACTTCCTGATAAGTTATGCAGTCGAAGCGAGTGGCCTTTGCGTCCAGCATGGGGTCTGCGGAATAGACGCCCTCGACTTTCGTCGCCTTCAAAATAACTTCGGCCTTTATCTCAAGCGCGCGAAGCGCAGCCGCCGAATCTGTAGTGAAATACGGGTTGCCTGTGCCCGCAGCGAAAATGACTACGCGCCCTTTTTCCAGATGGCGAATCGCGCGTCGTCGTATGAAAGGCTCTGCGAGTTGCGGGATGTCAATCGCTGAGAGCACACGAGTGGTTACCTCTGCCTTTTCAAGCGCGTCCTGCATCACGACCGCATTCATGATAGTCGCAAGCATTCCGATGTAATCGGCGCTCGAACGATTCATGTTGCCTGCGCTCTTAGAGACTCCGCGAAAGATGTTGCCGCCGCCAACAACGATTGCGACCTCGACGCCTAGCTCGTGAACTTCCTTTATCTCTTCGGCTACGGCGTGCGCCACATTCACGTCGATGCCGTAGCTCTGCTCGCCCATCAACGCCTCGCCCGATAGCTTGAGCATGATTCGACGGAATGCCGGAGCGCTGGCTTTTGCTACTTCTGCTGACATCAAAATATAGTCTGGAGTCTGGAGTCGTGAGTCTCGGAGTCAACTGGTCAAAAACATTTCTTCGCTTTTGACTCCAGACTCCGAGACTCCAGACTCCAGACTTATTTACTGGTTTCCGCCTGCGAGCGCGGCGACTTCGGTTGAAAAATCGTCTGCACGCTTCTCAAGCCCTTCACCCATTTTGTAGCGAGTGAAGCGGCGTATGGTTATCTTCTCACCGGTCTTCGCTACCTTTTCGGTGACGAGTTCGCCTACAGTCTTGGCCGGGTCTTTGACGAACGGCTGATCCAGCAGGACGGTCTCCTCATAATACTTGTTCAATCGCCCTTCGACTATGCGATCAATCACCTGGTCGGGCTTGTTAGCATTCTTCGGATCGTTTTTGGCCTGCGCGCGCGCAATCTCGCGCTCTTTGTCCAGAGCATCCGCCGGAACATCTTCGCGCGCTACGTAACGTGGCTCGGCTGCGGCGACGTGCATCGCAATGTCTTTAATCAACTGCTGGAACTCGTCGGAGCGAGCCACGAAGTCTGTCTCGCAGTTTATCTCTACAAGCACGCCTACCTTGCCGCCCATGTGAATGTATGAGCCTACAGCGCCCTCTGCGGCGATGCGTCCCTCTTTTTTCTTCGCGCTCGCCAGTCCACGCTTACGCAGGAGGTCAATCGCCTGCTCCTCGTTGCCGCCCGCCTCTGTGAGCGCATTCTTGCACTCCATCATGCCAGCGCCCGTCTTCTCGCGCAGCGCCTTAACAGCGCCCGCAGTAATCTCTGCCATTGTTGAAAATCTCCCTTGCGAGAAAGTCTGGAGTCTGGAGTCTGGAGTCAAAAGCTAAAACCGCTTGACTCCAGACTCCAGACTTTAGACTCTTTATGAAAAAGCGCAGCCCGGCGGTTCTCTTTGCCGCTTAGAGGCTGCGCTCGCCGAATAAGTTCTGAATTCTTTCCTTAAATTCTTACTGCGCCACTCCAACCGACTCAGCGCCCTTCTCCTGTTCGGCTGAAGACTCCGGCTGCACTTTGCCGGAGTCATCGCCTGCTGCCCCGCTTGCGCCACTGACAGGAGCGCCCGTGCCGGATTGCGCGTGGTCGCCAACACTATCGGGCTGCTGGCCCGTGGTGCCGAAGCCTTGAAGTCCGGGCGTCGAAACTTGCGTTTCCGCAGAAGGCGCAGCCGCGCCCGTGTCGGTTGCGGTCTCCGCTTCAGCGCCCCCTCCTGCGCTTCTGGCTGGCTCTGTGACGGTTTTGTCGGCGCTGGCGCTTGAGCGCTGCTGGCGTCGCGTGCGGCCATCACGCCCATCGCTCTCCGCCGCTCCCTCTGTCTCCGCCGCAGGCGCGCCGCCTTCACCTTCCGCGCCCTCGGCAACCATCTGCTGGCCTTCAATGATAGAGTCGGCCATGCGCGAAGCGAAGAGTCGAACGGCGCGAAGCGCGTCGTCGTTTCCCGGAATGACGTAATCAACTCCGTCGGGCGAGCAGTTGGTGTCAACAACTGCGACCACAGGGATGCCAAGACGATTAGCTTCCGCGACAGCAATCTCTTCTTTCCTGACATCAATGATGAAGACTGCATCAGGCAGGCGATTCATGGCCTTGATGCCGGAAAGGTTCTTCTCAAGACTCTGCCGCTCGCGGTCAAGCTTGATGCGCTCTTTCTTCGTCAGCTTCTCGTAGCGACCATCCGTCTGCATAGCTTCCAGGTCTTTCAGTCGCTTGATGGACTTCTGAACCGTCTGGAAGTTGGTCAGAAGACCGCCGAGCCAGCGCTGGTTGATGTAATACTGACCTGCGCGCTCAGCCTCTTCGCGTATAGCATCCTGCGCCTGACGCTTCGTGCCAACGAAGAGGACGGTCTTGCCGCGATCCTCTGCGATAAGGTTCGTCATGAACTGAATCGCATCGCGGAACATTTTTTGGGTTTTCTGTAGGTCAATAATGTATATGCCATTGCGCTCGCCGAAAATGTACTCTTTCATCTTCGGATTCCAGCGCCTGACCTGATGGCCGAAGTGAACACCGGCCTCCAGCAATTCTTTCATCGTAACCGAAGCCAAACTAAACTCTCCTTTGCGTGAATTGGTTTATGTACTCGCCGCCGCCCGGAAGCTCTCCCTATTCAACCGAGAAAGCAACCAATCAAGGTGACGACAATGGACTAAAAACAGTTTTCAGTTTTTGGTTTACAGTTTTCAGTAGGTCTCTTTTCTGAAAACTAAAAACTGAAAACTTAAAACTATCGTTTCGAGAACTGGAAGCGCTTGCGTGCGCCCTTCTGTCCGTACTTCTTGCGCTCCTTGATGCGCGGGTCGCGTGTGATTAGCCCCGCTTGCTTCAAGGTCGGTCGCAGGTCTGCGTTGAATTCCATGAGCGCGCGCGTGATGCCGTGACGAATCGCTCCGGCCTGTCCCGCGGGGCCTCCGCCGTCAACGTTGACTAGAATGTCGAACTTATTCGCCGTCTCGGTCAGTTGAAGCGGCTGGCGAATGATCATGCGCAGGGTCTCGTTCGGGAAATATACCTCGAACGGCTTGCGGTTGATCTGAACTGCGCCCGCGCCGGGTCGCAGGAATACGCGCGCCGTCGAAGTTTTGCGCCGACCTGTTCCGTAGTATTCAGTTAAAGCCACTGCATTTTATCCTTCTTTTGCGATTCTATCTCTGTTTGCCTGAGTCTGTGATGTCGAGCGGGGCGGGTTGCTGCGCTTTGTGCGGGTGTTCTGCTTCGGCATAAACTTTAAGTTTCTTCGCCATTGCGCGCCCGAGTTTCGTCTTGGGCAGCATGCCCTTGACCGCCTGCTCAATCACGCGCTCTGGGTGCTTCTCGAACATCTCCGTAACGGAGGTTTCGCGTAAGCCGCCCGGGTAGAGCGTGTGGTGGCGATACATCTTCTGCTCGGCCTTAGAGCCTTTGAATACGGCCTTGCGGGCATTAATCACGATGACGTGATCGCCCATGTCCATGAAAGGCGTCCAGCGCGGATTGCGCTTGCCCGATAGCACTGCGGCGACTTCCGTAGCCAGTCTTCCGACGGTCTGCCCTGCCGCATCCACCAAGTGCCATTTGCGATTGTCTGCCAGCCCTGTTCCGCTGGGAAAGTATGTTGACATAGATAACTCTCTCTACAAAAAGCGTATAAAACGCGAACGGATAGAATAAAAAACGGCCTCGTAATTGTCAAGCTAAAGGGTTACATCTCAACTTTTTTCAGCGATTTAAAATAACTGACCGCTTATCGGTTTTGCGGAGCGGTGAGCCACTTGAGCACCCGCAGGCGTGGAAATGTTTCCTCGCCATCTAACGATCTGGTAAACGCAAACTGCAAGCTGTTCCAAGTGGAAGGAGGCCGCCCACGAATAGGGGGGCAGCCTCCTTGCGCCTGACCTTCTTCCGTCGGGCCGTTTAAATTTTAGCTAGCCGGCTCGACGTGGCACATGACCCTCTCGAAGTACCAGCCATGAGCACCATAGCCCAACTCGTTCCAATCGGTCGTGTAGAAATGGTCGAGGACATTCCCGTTCGGGTTCCAATATTGAAAGAGCGAGATGCCGCTCTCCGAGTCCGGTGGATAGACGTAGCACTCGACCTTCTCGAAGTACCAGCCATTGGCCCCATAGCCCAGATCGTTCCAGTCGGTCGTGTAGAAGTGGTCGCCGTCCTGGTAGTTGTAGTAGCGGTAGAGCGGGGTGGTTCCCGTCTCCTGAGTGCTAAAGACGTTAGCCACCGTCCTCTCTAACGTGTAGCCGTTGGTCGGGCATGCGCCTATCTCGTTAATGTCAATGGTGTAGAAGTGGTCACCGATGTACGGGTTCCAGTACTGGTAGAGCGGAACTCCCGTCGCCGAGGCTTTTTGTGGTGTTAAGAACACGAACAGCGCGAGGGCGAAGAGTAGGATGAGTAAGCGTTTCATTGTTGTCTCTCCTTAGGTTTAATTGAGGTTGAGAGTGATAGAGAGGAGTTCATGCGCAAGCGTGGGCAGCAGTCCCGCGCCCACTTGCGAGCTGTCTCTCCAAGGTTCGTCCCGGTTACCCGGCGGTCGCGTCGCATGCTGGCACAACGGCAGTCCCGCCGGAGCTAATTGACAGAGCACTTACACCGTCAATGTTGAAAGGGCTGTAGGCGTCTTTCGGAGGTGAGGGGCTTGCCCTACGGAGCAAGCACCGCACTAAGCCTGGGGGAGGATTGAGCATCCTGACAGCAAGTTGTGTTTGGGAGAACGCGGGAATGTTATTGTAAGCGCGCAGGGTTGTCAATAAAGACGGACGCTGACCGCGTATAACTTTTAAAAGCTATGTGCGGCGCGTTAAATCCTTATTGCCGAAATCTTGTATCGGTATTCAAGCATCGTTTCATAAATGAAGCCCTTCGGAAATTCCGAAGGGCTTCACAGGTTTGCGAAACGCTTGCCGAATTCAAACAATTTACGGCGATGTCTGCGGCGATTGCTGTGGCTGCGGACTCGGCTGAGTCGCAGGCGTTTGCTGCTGCTGCGGCTGGCCGTTGGTGTTGCGCCGAAGGGTAGGCGGCCCCTGCGGATTCTGATTCGATGGCTGCTGCGAATCGGGTTGCTGTGAATCGTCCGACGGCGAGCGACGCTTCAGCGTCGGGCGTCCAGGCGTGCCGTTGTCATTCGAGATGTCACCGGCTGTAGTAGCTCTAGCGTTCGAGAGACGAAGCAGATGAGCCTTAACGCGCTGAAACTCCGAAGTGCTGATGACGTACTCTTCGCGCTCTGGGAAGCGCTCGACGAGCGCCAGAGCAGACGCGCGACGGTCGGCAGGAGCCGGATGGTCTGCGAACAACTTGGCAAGCGTGCCGGGCTTCTTCTTATTCAGCCCTTCCAATTTCTCGAACATAGTAGCCATAGCGCGCGGGTCGTAGCCTGCGGCGTAAAGATATTGCACGCCTAAACGGTCAGCCTCTTCTTCGGCGCTGCGGCTGAACTTCATGAATGCTGCCAGGATACCTAATCCGCCAGCGTTGTTCAGAATCATTCCCGGAATGCCGCCCAAAAAGATCGAACCGATTATGGCTGCGCCCTGAAGTATCTGCCCCTTGGTCTGGTTCTCCATGGCGTGGCGCGCGCAGACGTGGGCTATCTCGTGAGCCATCACGCCTGCGAGTTCGGCTTCATTGTCTGCCGCAAGGATCAAGCCCTTGTTCACATAGAAGAAGCCGCCCGGCAGTGCGAATGCGTTTACTTCGTCCGAGTCAATCACCTTGATGGTGAAGGGAACTTTAGCGTCCGAGTGAAGAACTATGTTCTGGCCTACGCGGTTGATGTACTCTGTGACAACTGGATCGTCAATAAACTTAGCCTGCCGGTCAACCTCTGCTGCAAGCTGACGACCCATAGCCACCTCTCTTTCAAGAGAGCCGCTCATGCTGGCTATGATTCCTCGGTTGATGTTGCGATGCCCTATCATCGCAGGGTCATCGTTGGTCGGGAGCGGCCTTCTGTTCTGCTGGCTGCTCTGCTGTGTCGAAGCCTGCTGAGGGGCGCGTTGTGCTGAAGTCTGCTGTTGCGTCTGTTGCTGTGACGACCTGGGCTGCGGCATCACAGGCGGCTCGTCGGTCGTTTGCTGCTGAGTCGGTTGCTGGGTCTGCTGTGCTGCCGCCTGCGTCGTCTGTTGTTGTTGCTGAGCGGGAGCGGCTGCGGTTGCAATTGCGCCCGACCACAGAGAGAGCGCGAGCGTAAGGGCTGTAGCGACGCGGGAGAA
>DATHJK010000411.1:0-9790 GCA_035316225.1 Pyrinomonadaceae bacterium | reverse complement strand
GGCAGCATTCTATACGACGAATGCGAGAGTTGCTCTCTCTGGCTCTCTCTTATTCTTACGACGAGAGCGAAATTGATTACGGCATTGACCGGAAGCAATTGCCCGCGCCGCCTCTGGCATTGCCTGAACCTTTTCTGGTCTTCATACACAGCACAAGTTGGGAATCGAAGAACTGGCCTGAAAGCTACTGGCGGGATTTAACTGTGAAAGCCACCGGCGCAGGCTTCAACGTAATCCTGCCCTGGGGCACGCAAACGGAACGCGAGCGCTCCTTTAGAATCGCAAACAATAACAGCAGAGCCATTGTGCTGCCAGACCTCTCAATCTCCGAGAAAGCTTCAATCATAGCCCGCGCGCAGGCAACCGTAGGATTGGACACAGGTCTTAGCCACATCGCCGCCGCGCTGGACATTCCATCCATAACGCTCTACGGCGCGACAGACCCGCAACTGGTCGGCGCGGTGGGAAAGAATCAACTGCGTGTGGCTTCAAGTTTCGTGTGCGTGAAATGCCACGAGACCGAATGCCGCTATCCGCATACGGCTGAATTCAAGCCTGCGTGTTTCGTTGAGCTGAGGCCGGGGAGAATCTGGTCTGAATTACAGATGCTGGTGGAAGAGAAGGCATCTGTAACTTAAATCTAGTTGCCAATCAAGGCAGCATCTTTGAGCACGCTAAGCTTGCTCGAACACGTAGACTGAACAGCCTTCGGCCAGCGTGCGTAAAGAAGTTTTCAATAGCTCAATGGGCATTTGCACCAGACCGAATTCAACTGTCTTCTCCACAAGAGAAATCTTCTCGACGCGGCTGTAGCCGTTCTCAACGAAAATCTCTTCCGGGTCGTCAGCGGCAAACTTGAAAGGCGCGCCCATGCCTTCCAGCTTTTCGTGCATGCCCTTGCCGTACTGCTCAAAGAACTGCCGGTTCATCAGATCGCAGACGAGCGTGTGGCGAGGAAAAAGTTTTCTTAAAATGAGAAGCAACTGATTGATAGTGTCCTCGCCCAGATACATCAGGACGCCTTCAACGACAATCACAACCCTGTCTTCGCTGGAAAAAGGCGAGAGCTTCTCTTCAAGCGAATCTGTAGAGAAATCTACGGGGATGCGTTGGAGCTTGTTAGGGCAATCAGGAACGGGCAGCCGCTCGTTCTTGTAAGCGATAACTTGCGGCTCGTCAATCTCAACCCATGTGCCGCCACCCAGACGATAAGCGCGGCTGTCGAACCCCGCGCCTATAATCACTACACGCAAGTTAGGATTTCGGGAAAGCTTCAGGCGAAGAATGTCGTCAACGATGCGGTGGCGCGCTACGTTGCCCGCGTTTGGATTCGTCTCGTCCTTGAAAGTCTCGAATATGCGCCGCCCGTCTTCGTTCATGAAAACTTTGGCGTACAGGTCGCCGCAAACGGGACTGCTGCTTTCGGCATCCTGCATACGCACGCCGCAGCAATAGAAGGCTGTGTTTGATATTGGCTTCATAACAGTCAGATGGGAAAGATTGAAGATTCTATTCCGTATGGTTGCCGCCATACTCCGGCGGGTAGTAGATGACTTCGACGGCATGGCCACCGACGCCGCGCGTGTAGAATGAGACTGAGCGGTCGCGGTGCTCTTTGACGGGGCGCTTCTCGCTTGCCGCTGCCTCGTCGAGCGCTTCGCGTGTTTCTACGCGCAGACCGAAGTGCGGTGGATGCTTCGAGCCTGGGCCAAGAAGCGCTACGCCGAACCCGCGCGCATCGCGCAGCATAGCCCAATCATGGTAGAGCGTTTCCAACCGAAACCCTATGCGCCTGTACTCTTCAACATCGCGCTCCAAATCTTTGGACTCTATGGCAATGTGATCCATCACGCCCGAAAATCTGGCCTCGCTCTGCTCCTGTGACATTCCAGCCTGCTCAGACATAGCATTCAACTCCTCGTCCTTTAATTCTCGCGCGTGCGAATTGATTCTTACGAACGCGCGCCTCTTCTTTAGAAACTTTTAGGAAGATTGTAAAGCAGAGACCGAAAAAGCTGAAAGGGTCTTGCGGCCTCTTTACATTTCGCCGCTTCCTACTTACTTTTCTTCTGACCTCTTATAATCAACAGGAGCGATGGGAAGAGAATGTTATGAACAGCAGCGCATCACGCATAGTTTCGCTTTTGCCTTCGGCTACAGAAATAGTCTGCGCGCTCGGACTGGAGGACGCGCTCGTGGGCGTTACGCACGAATGCGACTTTCCCGAATCAATTAAGGACAGACCGAGATTGACGGCGAGCCGCATTTCGCACGAAACGATGACGAGCGCTGAGATTGACCATGCTGTGCGCTCGCAACTAGATGGTCACGGCTCGATTTACGAGTTGGACGAAGAGCGTATGCGCGCGCTTCGCCCCGACCTGATTCTTACGCAGGAGCTTTGCGATGTCTGCGCCGTCAGCTACAAAACCGTGCAGAAAGCCGCGCGCATGTTTGATGCGGGGCTTCGCGTGGTATCGCTTGAGCCGAACACGATTCAAGACATTTTCGGGAACATACGAACTGTGGGCGAATTGACCGGGAGAGTAGAGAGAGCCGAAGAAGTTGTTTCGGCATTGGCCGCGCGCGTGGATAGAGTCGCAGCCGCTACCGCAGATGTTGAAAGGCGACCGCGCACGCTCTTGCTCGAATGGCTTGAGCCTGCGTTCGCGCCCGGCCACTGGGTTCCTGAGCAGGTTGCGATTGCGGGCGGCGACCACGCATTCGGTCGCGCTGGACTTCCTTCGGTCACCACCACAGCCGAAGCTATCGGTGAGTACGCGCCCGAAGTTATCGTCATGATTCCCTGCGGCTACTACAAAGAGGATATTTTGAGGCAGTTGCCGAACTCGCGCCTGCCGGCAGGATGGCGCGACCTTCCGGCTGTGCGAGCCGGAGAGGTGTGGGCAGTTGACGCGACATCATATTTTAGCCGTCCCGGCCCGCGCGTCGTTGACGGCATAGAGATTCTGGCGCGCATACTTCACCCGGAAATTTTCGGTGAGGCGCAAGAGCGCGATGCAGTGCGAGTTAATTCAGAATTGATGCGCGAATGAAATTCGGATTAAAGGTGGCTGAAGCAAAAAGAGGCGAATCGCAAACGGGCTGTTTTCGTATTTGTCATTCAGCACGCTTATCAAATATCATCGTCTCTCCCCAGCGTTTCATCTTCGCACTCGGAGAAAGAGCCTGAATGAGTTTCAATAAATTTTTGGTCGCAGCGGCGCTCCTGTGCCTGCTGGTTCTATCCATCGCAGCGCAGCAGCGCAGAGGCCGCGCGCAAAGGCCGCCTGCGCCACAACGCCCTGCGCAAAGCGCCACGCCAGCCGCGAGTCCTTCTTCGCCCGTTACAACTGCCGCGACGCCCGCTCCTGCCATTGACCCGCAAACGGTCGTGCTCGCCGTGCTCAACAACCAGAAGATTACGCTCGCAGACATTGATGAAGAGTCGCGCTCTCTGGCCTTGAGTCTGGAGCAAGACATAATGGATGCGCGCCGCTTTCAACTTGAGACGCAGGTCAACCGGATTCTTTTCGAGACGGAAGCCAGAAGACGGCACGTCACCGTCGAGCAGCTTCTGGACGCGGAAGTGAACGACCGCGTTATTGGCCCAACCGAAGACGAGATACGCGCGGCCTATGAAGAGAATCGAGCGCAGATAGGCAGCAACGATTACGTTTCCATGCGCTCGTCGCTCATCAACTACATTCGGGCACAGCGGGCGCAGAAGTTGACAAGGGATTTTGCAGACCGTCTGAAAGCGACGACGCCCGTCACGCTCGGCGCTGACCCTAACGCACAGAATCTTGCGCCGGGCACTCAGTTGGCTACGGTCGCCGGGCACACCATCACAGCCGCAGAATTCAACGAGCGTGTAAATGGAGTCATATACGAGTTGCGAATGAAAGCGTTCGACGCCGAAAGAAACGCGCTTGACGCTCTCATCAACAATGCGCTCATCAGCGCAGAGGCGGAGCGGCGCAACATTCCTTCAAACGAAGTGATGCGGCAGGAGATAACGAACAAACTTACAGAGCCTACGGACGCAGACATACGAAAGTTTTACGAAGAGAACAGGTCTCGTCTTACCGGCGACTTTGAAAGCTATCGCACGGACATCGCCACTTTCCTACAGCAGCAGCAGCAGGATAGGCTTGAGCACGAACTGGCTCAGCGACTGCGCGCGGCGGCGGGACAGAACCTGCGCATTATGCTGACGGAACCTGAAGCGCCCGTGCAGAACATAGCGGTGGATGGCGACCCTGCGCGCGGGGATGCGAACGCCGCAGTGACCGTAGTAGAGTTCACGGATTTTCAGTGTCCTGCATGCGGGCGAACCTATCCGATTCTTGAACAAGCGCTGAAACCTTACGGCAGTCGCGTGCGCTTGGTCATTCGGGATTTTCCGCTTGACCAGCATGAGAACGCACGGAAAGCTGCCGAGGCTGCGGATGCTGCTGCCGCGCAGGGAAAATTCTTCGAGTACATTGATATTCTCTTCAATCACCAGTCGGCGCTTGATGTCGCATCGCTCAAAAAGTATGCGTCGCAACTGGGACTTGATAGGGCAAAGTTCGATGCTGCGCTGGACGGCGGCACATACGCTGCTGAAGTTCAGCACGATGTTGACGATGGCCTGAGCTACGGCATCTTCAGCACGCCCACAATCTTCGTCAACGGCCAGCGCCTACACGACGCTTCCACGGTCGAGCTGATACGCGCTGCAATTGACCGCGCGCTCGCTCGCACAAGAAGACAATAAAGCGCGAGGGGTATTCAACCGCTTTGCGTTCTCTCTTAGCGCCTTTGCGTCTTTGCGTGAACCTTTTCCTCACGCAAAGACGCAAAGGCGCTAAGAAATGCGAACGCGATTTTACATTCAGTGCTTAATTCATGCGTTTCTACTCGCTCATAGCTTTGCTGCTCGTTCTATTTCTTCTTGCATGCGGGGAGCAGAGCGCCACTGCGCGTGGCGTGCCCGTGTACACATACGAGGTCGTGAACAATTGGCATCATGACCCGGAAGCTTACACTCAAGGTCTGATCTTCTACGATGGATTTTTGTATGAGAGCACTGGATTGAACGGCCAGTCCAGTCTGCGCAAAGTTGACCTGACATCGGGCAAAGTTATTCAGCAGGTGAAAGTCCCCGAAGAATTTTTCGCAGAGGGCATGACGATTTTTCGTGGGAGAATTTTTCAACTCACATGGAAGCATAACAAAGGCTTCATCTACAACCTTGAAGATTTTCAGAAAGCGGGCGAGTTCACTTACGAAGGGGAAGGCTGGGGGCTTACGCACGACGACGAATCGCTGATTATGAGCGACGGCACGAGCCGTATACGCTTCCTTGACCCTACGAGCTTCAAAGTCAAGCGAACAATCAATGTGACGGACAGCAATCATCCCATCACCGAACTGAACGAGCTTGAATACATTCGCGGCGAAATCTACGCCAACATCTGGGAGACAGACCGCATCGCGCGCATTGACCCGCGAACGGGCAAAGTCACTGGCTGGATTGACCTCACAGGATTGCTTCACGTTGAAGACAGCAGCCAGCCCGTTGACGTTCTAAACGGCATAGCCTACGACACGGAGCACGACCGCCTCTTCGTCACAGGTAAACTCTGGCCGAAACTTTTCGAGATTCGGTTCAAGAAAGCCGGTCACTGAAAGTTCCACTGCATCTCCTTAATTACTTATTCAAGATTGAACTTATTATTGCTACACTGTAGCTTCAATCAATACACAATCGGTTAAGTCGAGGCTTTTGATGGGAATCTCTCTGAAACCTGAGCACCTGAAACGCTACAAGGAGATAGCGGCGCTTCTGTGGAAGTATGGGCGCTCGGATTTGATTAATCAGGTGGGGCTGGAAGAGGCCATTACCACCGAAGGCGAAACTAATCAGCCGGTCTCCGCGCCGGAGGCCAAAGAGCTTGCAGACGATCTGGAAAAGATGGGGCCGACCTACATCAAGTTGGCCCAACTGCTTTCGACCCGCGCAGACCTTCTGCCTTTTCCTTACCTTGAAGCGCTCGCCAGATTGCAGGACGACGTTGGGCCATTCCCTTACGCTGAAGTAGAAAGAATAGTCTCGTCGGAATTGGGCGTGCGTATCTCGAAAGCTTTCGCGGAGTTTGAAGAAGAGCCTATGGCGGCGGCCTCACTGGGGCAGGTGCATCGCGCACTGATGCGAGACGGGCGCGCGGTCGTTGTCAAGGTGCAGCGTCCGGGCGTGCGCGAGCAGATAGTTCAGGATTTAGAGGTCTTGCAGGAGATAGCGGAGTTCTTAGATAAGCACACGGAGACAGGGAAGAGGTACGAGTTTCAAAGCATGCTCGCGGAGTTTCGCAAGAGCCTGATGCGCGAGCTTGATTATCGTCAAGAGGCGCGCAACCTTCAGGTCTTCGCAAAAAACCTGAAGCAGTTCGAGCGAATTGTCGTCCCTTCTGCTCTTGAAGACTACACCACCTCGCGCGTGCTGACGATGGAGCACGTGCGCGGCAAAAAGATAACGAAGCTTAGCCCGCTAGTGTGGGTAGAGGTTGACGGCGAAATGCTGGCCGAACAACTTTTCCGCGCTTACATGCAGCAGATAATGACCGACGGCTTCTTCCACGCAGACCCTCATCCGGGCAACGTCTTTCTGACAGAAGATTACAACGTAGCGCTTATTGATCTGGGCATGGTCGGCTACGTGACGCCGCGAATGCAGGAGGAGATTCTGCAACTGCTTCTGGCAATCAGCGAAGGGCGAGGCGACGAGGCCGCAGAGCAGACCATCAAGATGGGCGAGCCTAAGCCTGGGTTTGACGAAAGAAAGTTTCTTCGACAGGTCGGCGATCTGGTCACGCATAATCAGAACGCCAGCGTAGCGGAGATAAACTCTGGCCGCATCGTGCTTGAAATTCAGCGCATAGCTGGCGAGAGCAGTTTCCGTCTGCCGCAAGAGTTCACGATGATTGCGAAGACGCTGCTCAACTTGGATCAGGTCGTTCACACGCTGGACCCGAATTTCGACCCGAACGCTTCCATACGCCATAACGCGCCGATGATGATGCAGCAACGCTTGCTCAAAAGCCTGACGCCCGCCACGCTTTTCAGCACGGTGCTCGAAGCCAAAGGCTTTCTGGAAAAGCTGCCGCATCGCTTCAACAAGTTTCTGGACGCAATCGCAAACAACGAGATGAAGATCAAGGTGGACGCGATTGACGAAGTGAAACTGATGGAGGGGTTGCAGAAGATTGCTAACCGCATCACTATGGGACTCGTCATCGCGGCATCAATCGTCGGCGCAGCGATGCTGATGCGCGTCGAGACCTCTTTCAAGCTTTTCGGTTACCCCGGACTCGCAATCATCTTCTTCTTCATAGCCGCAGGCGCTGGACTCCTCTTGATAATCAACATCGTCTGGACGGACGAGAAGGCCAAGAAGAAGGATCAGGACACAGGTTAAAGTCATGTTGCGCTCTTAAGCTTTCAAAACCTTGCGCTCTTTACTTTGCGCCCTTGCGTCTTTGCGTGAGAAAATTTGCACGCCGAAGATGCAACAACTACCCGCCCAGCTTAAGCAGGCGGTACTGACCTGCATCCGTTAACTCAATCTTTGTTTCCGCAGAGGTTTAAGATGAAAAGAAAACTTATCCCCTTTGGTGTTTTCATTCTTCTCGCGTCGCTCTTCGCAAGCGCAACGCCGCAAGGCTCTCAATCGGCAACGGCGCACGCCGGTTCTCCTGCGACGCGCGAGCAGCAGATAGCGCAGGCGGCAGAAGGTTTGCGCGCGCAACTCATTGCGCAGCGCCGAGACTTTCACATGCACCCGGAATTGTCTAACCACGAGGAGCGGACTTCGCGCGTGGTGGCGGAGCGCTTGCGCGCGCTCGGACTTGAAGACGTGAAGACGGGCGTGGGCAAATACGGCGTCACTGCTTTACTCAGAGGAGCGAAGCCCGGCCCCGTAGTGGCTGTGCGCGCGGACATGGACGCGCTCCCCATACAGGAGGTGAACGATGTGCCGTACAGGTCTCTGGTGCCGGGCGTGAAGCACGCATGCGGCCACGATGTTCACACGACCGTGGAGCTTGGCGTCGCAGAAGTGTTGAGCAAGATGCGCGACGAGATTCACGGCACAGTGAAGTTCATCTTTCAACCTGCGGAAGAGGGAGTGCCAGCGGGCGAAGAGGGCGGCGCGCGTTTCATGATTAAGCAGGGAGCGATGGACAACCCGCGCCCCGAAGCAATCTTCGGCCTTCACACGAATCCCGCCATAGAGGTCGGGCAGATAGCTTATCAGTCCGGCCCTGCGATGGCATCTTCCGACCACATCTACATCACGATTCATGGCAGGAGTTCGCACGGCGCGCAGCCGCAGGCGGGAGTTGATGCGATTGTCGTGGCCGCCGAATGCATAACCGCGATTCAGAACATACGCTCGCGCCGCATAGACCCGCAGGAGCCGCTTGTTATCAGCATAGGCACAATTCAAGGGGGCAGCCGCAACAACATCATCGCTGACGAGGTGAAGATGGAGGGAACTATGCGCACGCTCAACGAAGAGGTGCGGGGGCAGGCGCAACGGATGATGAGAGATACGCTCACAAGCATTACTTCTGCCTACGGTGCTACGTTCGATCTGAAATTCGACGAGAACGCTGCGGTCACGTACAACGAGCCTCGCATTGTTGACGAAACTTTGCCGACCTTGCGCCGCGTTGTAGGCGCAGAGAATGTCGTCTCAATCAAACCCTTCATGCCAGCCGAAGATTTCTCCTACTTTCAAAAAGTGTCGCCCGGCTTCTACTATTTCCTGGGCGTAGGCAACAAGTCCAGAGGAATCACCGCAGGCTGGCACACTGCCGCATTCGACGTTGACGAAGAGAGCCTTGTCATAGGCGTCAAGGTCATGTCTAACGTGTTGCTCGATTACCTCGACCATCATTCCGGGAGTCAACAGTAGAGGCAGAAAAATTGTCAGCACCACCTGCTTAGGCCGAACGGGTGGAGCTTGCATACGTGTCAGTACCGCGTGAGAGAAGGGATGAGGGATGAGGGATGAGGGATGAAATAGGTTAAGTCAATTGCATGTTGACCTGTTCACTGAATTCTTATTCATCCCTCATCCCTCATCCCTTCTCTCACGCGGTACTGACTTCTTGGCGCGCACAATCCAATATTTATCAGCTTGCAATCGTCAAAGCTTGCCTGGCAGAGCTTATGCATCCGGCAGGGAAGGGTTTGAAACCAGGAACTTCATTGATGTATTGCGACGGGTGTGGTAGTTTTTGCGCAATATAAACGGCCTTAAATTTATTATGCGAGCGGCTTGCTTGAAGTTAGCGCTTGGAGAATTACACTTGCTTGAGGATTAGTCTTTACCCCTCAGTCTGATTATATCTATCGGATTGATCCAGCCAAAGGAGATCATCATGAATTTCCTCGCCCGACACCTTTCAACTCGATTTGCTGCTCTGCATCAATCTTCCAGAAGCTATCCTGAATTGCAATCCAGAGCGGCGAACGCGCGCGGCCAGTACAGGAACTATGCGCTGACGGGATTAGCTATTCTGGCGCTGGCTCTGCTTACTCTTCCACTGGCCCAGACAAAATCGTCTGCGCACGGAGGGAAAGGGCCGGAAGTGCAGAAGCATGGGCCAAGATTTGCGAAAGCTCCCAACAAGACGCCTGTCAGCATACTGGCACAGCCCAATGACGTTTGCGCGGGGGCGATTCCGATTGCGCTTCGCCAGTCCGTAGACGGCTCGTTCTCTACGGCTACTAACGACTA
>DATHJK010000410.1:0-2196 GCA_035316225.1 Pyrinomonadaceae bacterium | reverse complement strand
CGATCTGCTCCTTCATCTGCACCTGGTTGATGCCCTGAAGGTTGAACTCAACAGGGTCTTCAGCCGTCATGATGTTCGTCTCTGGCGTATTGAGCGACTGAAGCGCGGAATATAGCGTATTGGTTTTTCCAGACCCGGTAGGACCTGTGACCAGTACCATGCCGTAAGGCTTGTTGATGTTTCTCTGGAATTTGGCAAGTGACTCTGGCTCGAACCCCAGTTTCGTCATGTCCAGCATCAGGTTCTCTTTGTCCAGAAGACGAAGCACAACCTTTTCGCCGAAGAGCGTAGGCAATGTGGAGACGCGAAAATCCAACTCGCGCGAGCGAGCATCAACTTTCACTTTAATCTTGATGCGACCATCCTGCGGCAGACGCTTCTCCGAGATGTCCAGTTTGGACATAATCTTGAGGCGTGAGACCAGAGCATCGCGCAGCTTCAACGGTGGATGCATCACGTCGTAGAGCACGCCGTCAATGCGGAAGCGTATGCGCAGTTCTTTCTCGTAAGGCTCAACGTGTATGTCGGAAGCGCCGCGACGAAGCGCGTCAACCATCAGCACGTTGACTAAGCGCACGACGGGCGCATCTTCACTCATGCGCGAGAGGGTGGAGAGATCAATCTCTTCGTTGTCGTCAATGACCTCGACTCCCTCGGCTGCCTCCATGTCCAGGTCAATGCTGTCTAGAGAAACCAGGTCTTCCTTCGTAATGCCGCTACCCATCCCGCCATTCGAGGCGGCGCTCACGACGTCGACAACCAGGGCATCGGCCATCCCCGCCAACTCTATCTCGCGCGACACGTCGTAATATTTCGAAATGGCTTCGTGCACACTCGCTTCAGAGACGACCACTGGCTCAATGTTCAGCCCCGTCATGAACTTTATATCGTCCATGGCGAAGACGTTCGTGGGGTCAACCATCGCAAGCGTGAGCGTCGCGCCAACGCGCGAGAGCGGGAGCACCGAATATTTCTGCGCTACTTCCTGCGGGATGAGACGTATGACGGATTCCTCTATATCGAAGAGGTCAAGGTTGACGGAGGGGACTCCGTACTGGCGCGATAGCACGGCTGTAATGGTGTCGTCGGATACCAGACCAAGCTTGACAAGGTTGAAACCCAAACGACCACCATGCTCGCGTTGATAATCGAGAGCCTGACGGAGTTGCTGCGGGGTTAGTAGATTTTCGCGAACGAGAATTTCGCCTAGTTTGGCAGACATTTTAAGGATTCTCAGCGATTTGGAAGAACACTTTAAGAGGGGCGGATTAACGGGTTGCGAAGAGAGCAACAGCGATTGTTGTCAACTCGAAGCAACAGGGCTAAACACTGTTGCAATGCAATATTACCGTTTAATAAGAAAGAGTGTCAAGTGGATAATTTCTGAATCTGAAAGAGAAAAGAAAAGCCTCGCCGGGATTATGAAGCCAGGCGAGGCTTTGAAAACGGTTGGAAATTTAACTCGAAAAGAGCTTTACGGGCGTCGTCGGCGCTGCCCACCCGTCGTCGTGTTAGTGGGTCGCACGTTTTGAGTCTTCAGGAAATCAAGTGCCTCTCTTGCTGACTGTTTCAGCGGGTGCGTGTCCGGGGCCGAGTCTATGAACTTCTGAAGATTGTTGGCTGCCTCTTGATAGTTGGCGCTATCGCCGGTGTTGAAGAGTGAAAGTCCCACGCCAAGCTCCGCGTCAATGTTATCGGGATTCGTGGTCAGAATCTTTTTG
Source organism: Pyrinomonadaceae bacterium (assembly GCA_035316225.1). GTDB lineage: Bacteria > Acidobacteriota > Blastocatellia > Pyrinomonadales > Pyrinomonadaceae > 3-1-20CM-3-53-8. Next base: position 475 of record DATHJK010000410.1, on the reverse strand, counting down.
AACTCATCGGCTGCTTTCGCGCCCTGGCTTGCGTCCAGAAGCACTTGAGCGCCCGCGAGTTGAGCCTTGAGTTTCTTGGCCGGGTCTGTTTCCGCGTTGGCATATTCCTGATATGCGGCAAAGGTCGCTTCAGCAGTTGACTGGTCGAAGTATTTGGCATACAGGCGCATAGCCTCTGCCTGAGTTGCAAGCGCTGCCAGCAGGTTTGCGTTATGACGAGCTACTGCTGCCGCATCCGTAGCCGCAGGCGTCTCTGCCTTGACTGTTGCAAGAGCCTTCTGTATGGCTTCAATAGCACTATGTATGTCCTGCTTCGCAGGGTCTAAAAGGGAGTTCATAGTGGCGGTGTCGCCTGCTCCCAGAGCCGTCTTGTATTGCGGGGACTGGGCGGCTGCGTTGTAGCGATCAACGCCTCGCATCCTCAGAGCTACTGAGCGGCCAGTCAATAGCGCAGCCTGCTCAGGGTCGGCAGCCA
>DATHJK010000409.1:0-12442 GCA_035316225.1 Pyrinomonadaceae bacterium | reverse complement strand
TTGCCCTTGTGTCCCACACGGTTCATCCCGTCGTTCCAGTCGCCGGAACCCATCAGCGGCAGCCCATGCGCGCCCACCTTAAGACTGCGGTCGAGCGCACGCACGCAATGCTCGTAGAGGCTGCCCGTTTCGCTTGAGACTGTGGGCTGCAAGTAGGCTTCGTCCTGATCGGGCGCTAACGGCGGCGCTTCAAGAAAAGGAGTTACTTCGTCAAGCACTGCGACATCTCGCGTGATGTTCAGGTAAAAGCTTGCGACGAAGGGCAGCCACAGCAGATCATCCGAGAATCTTGTGCGCACGCCGCGACCCGTGGGCGTATGCCACCAATGCTGTACGTCGCCTTCTTTGAACTGTCGCTGGCTTGCGCGCAATAGTTGCGCTCGCGCCATGTCCGGTCTCGAATAGACGAGCGCCATCACGTCTTGCAGTTGATCGCGGAATCCGTATGCTCCGCCCGATTGATAGAAGGCCGAGCGCGCGAGCACACGACAGGCAGCAGTCTGGTAGAGCAGCCAGCGATTCAGCATCGTGTCCATCGCGGCGTCCGGCGTGCGAACTTGAACGGTCTCCAATATCGCGTCCCAGTGAGCTATCACCTTGTTGAGAGCTTCGTTGACGATTGCGAGCTGACGAAAGCGCTTGAGATGCGCGCGAGCCTCCTCTTTCGTCCCGGCTTCGCCCAGCAGGAAAACGATCTCGTGCGTTTCGCCGGGCGCAAGCTCTACGACGGTTGAGAGCGCGGCGCAGGGGTCTAAGCCTGCTCCTGCGTGACCGGACAGTTGTGTGCGACGCATGGCGGCGGGGTGCGCCAGAGTGCCGTTACGACCGATGAATTCTTTGCGGTCGCAGGAGATGGTTCGCCGCTCTGCGCTCGCGTCCGCGAACGTGACGCGCCCTGCGAACTCGTTGTTGTAAGAGTTGCGTGCGAAGATAGCGCCCGTCTCTTCGTCAATTTCTGTAAAAACGTGCGGGGCCGACGCGGCTCGGTCAACGCCAAGCACAAGCTCGTTGTAGCTGGTGACGGATAGACGGCGGCGGCGATCCGTGCGGTTGCGAAGTCTGAGAAGCGAAATCTTTACGGGAGCATCGAGCGGAACAAAGAGAAGCAGTTCCTGACTGATTCCATGACTCGTGTGCTCGAAGACCGTGTAGCCCTGTCCATGCCTGATGACGTAAGGATTCTCTTCTCGAATGGGAAGCGGCGTAGGCGTCCAGACGGCTCCGCTCTCTTCGTCGCGCAGGTAGATAGCCTCGCCCGTTGGGTCGCTCACAGCGTCGTTCGTCCAGGGCGTCAGGCGATTCTCGCGGCTATTTTGAGACCATGTGTAGCCGCCGCCCGACTCCGTAATCTGAAAACCGAAGTCGTGCTCGTTGGCTATGACGTTCAGCCAGGGCGCTGGCGTCCACTGCCCTGCGCGCAGCACCGTCACGTACTCGCGCCCGCCGTGCGCAAACCCGCCCAGACCGTTGAAGAAAGTAAGCTCAGGCGCTTCAACCGCAGGCTCTGGATATTTTCGGGAAGGAAAGCGCGGCACGAATTCCGGCGGCAACTCCTCTTCAGGCTCGCGTCTGGTCAACTGGCTATCTAGCGAGCCGCGCTCCGGCACAATCACTACTCGCGCGACCGAGTGAAGCAGTATGCGGTCGGCTTCCGGCATAACGTCAGTGCGGCGCAAGTATACGCCGCCCGGCTTGTCCTGCCACAAGTCCGAGCCGCTCGTTCGTATCATTCCCAGCAACTCATCCTGTAGCCCTTGTATGTATGTCGTAGGATGATCGTTGAGTATGAGCAGATCAATCTGAAGCCCCTTAAGGCGCAGGTATTCGTGGCCGCGCAGAATTCTGCGCACTGCGTCCAGGTCTTCCGGTTGGCTCACCCGCACGATGACAATGGGTAGATCGCCGCCGATACCGTAACCCCACAAGCCCGATTGCTGTTTCGTGTTCAGAGCGAGCACGTGCGGGCGCGGGCGCAAACTCGGATCACTGTAAAGCGCACGCCCCGCCAATCGCTGGAAAAGAAATGCCTCTTCCAGATCAATGTTGTGATGGCGCATGGCAACTTGCGCCTGCGTCCACGCCATGCGCGCCGCGCGGCTAAAAGCTGTAGGGTTGTTATATTTGTCTGCGAGCCTTAAAGCATCCTCGCGCGAGCGTGCGAACGCAGTTGTGAAAGAGACGCGCACGGTCTCGCCCGGCTGCACGCGCAAGCGCTGGCGCAAACTGAACACAGGGTCCAGCACAGCGCCCACAGTATTCGAGAGCGGACGGTCTTCCATTACAGCGATGGGGTTTGCGCACCCGCGCCCGCGCCCCAGAAAGCGGCTGCGATCCGTCTCGTATTGAAGAGCGCCAACGGTCTCGCCCTCAGCGACGATGACGTGAACGCCGTAAGCCGGTTCGTCTTTACTTGAACGCGGGCGGCGGCGAGCAATGAGCGCATTCTCTGCTGCGATGAACTCTGTCTCTATGAAGAGATTGCTGAAGGCCGGATGCGCAAGGTCTGCTGCGGGCGGAGCCAGAACGACTTCCATGTAACTCGTCACTTCGATTTCGCGCACGCGCGTTGACTGGTTCGTGATAGAGATGCGTCTGACCTCGGCATCGTCTTCGGGCGAGACTATGACCTCTGTGTGTGTGACAGTTCCCACGTCGTTTCGCCAGAAGTCAACCTTGTCTTCGGAGAAAGAGACCTCGTAGCTGCGCGGCCTCTGCCCGACAGGTTGAGAACCGGCAGACCACACAGCGCCGCTTCGCACGTCGTGCAGGTAGAAGAAGCTGCCCCAGTTGTCGCATGTAGAGTCTTCGCGCCAGCGCGTCACGGCCAGGCCACGGCACATGGAATAACCGCTTCCCGCCGATGTAAGCATGACGGAGTACGCGCCGTTCGAGAGCAATTGCACGCGCGGCGTGGGCAGATCGGCAGTGTCGTAAACGCGCGTGCTCAATCCTGAGAACGCTTGGACGACGCGGCTCGAAAGAACCTCTTCTGCGCGCGGGTGCGCGGCCATTACGTCGCGCGGGATGCGCTCTTGCAGAAGCAGTTCGGTTGCCTGCACGAGCGGGTCGGAGTGAAAACGATTCTGCATGACGGAATCGTTTATGACGTTATCGAGCGCGACAAGACTCATGCCCTGATGGTGCGCCATGAATGCGTGAATCAAAGCATCATCTTGACCTTGCGGCACGCGCTCAGGCGTGTAGTCAATCGCCTCGTAGAAACCGTAGCGAGCGAGCGCACCCTCCTTCTCCAGTCGGCGCAAGTTCGCAAGCCCGCGCGCGGGCGTAACCATCGCCGCAAGCATCGTCGCATAAGGCGCTATCACAAGATCGTCGCTTAAGCCGCGCTTTAATCCGAGGCCGGGGACGCCGAATGGGCCGTACTGGTAATTCAACTGTAGGTCGCGCGCGTTATACGCAGATTCCGAGATGCCCCAGGGAACGCCCCGCTCTCTTCCGTATTCAATCTGCCGCTCGACCGCAGCGCGGTAAGTCTGATCCAGAAGCGTGTTCGGATAGTCGCGCATGATTAGAAGCGGCATGAGGTATTCAAACATAGTGCCCGTCCATGAGATGAGCGCGCGGCTGGAATCAACGGGCGTCAATTGTCGTCCGAGCCTGAACCAATGCTCCTGCGGCGCGTCGCCTTTGGCTATGGCGAGGAAGCTTGCGAGGCGCGCTTCGCTTGCGAGCAGATCATAGTAGGAATTATCGGCGCGACCGGCGGTGACGTTGTAGCCTATGACGAAAACCTTTCGCTCTTCGTCCAGCAGGAACTTGAAATCCATCTCGTTGAAGAGGCGCTCCGAAGTGTTCGCCACCTGGCTCAATCGCCTCATAACAGGTCTCGCCGCATTCAGGGCTTCTTCGACTCTCTTCTCGACGGATTCAACTTTCTCAACGCCCGCGCTGGAAATTTTCAGACCGTTCAATGTGCCGTTCTCGCCATTGCTCTTTAAGGCTGCGAGGTTGATAAGCGCGCTCTCGTACCGCTCGGCAAGAGTTGCTACGGGTGCGATTCTATCGAGCGATTCAGTTATCTCTTCGAGCCGTGCAAACGTCTCGCCGTGTAGGTCGTCGTCGTTCGATTCCTTTCGAGGCTGAATGGGCAGCATGCTTGCGAGCGTGAAGTATTGAAGATCGCGCTGGCAGGCTTGCGTCTGGCGCTTTAGCGACGTGAGCCAGAAATGCAGCTCCGTAAAATTCCCGGCACCGTGCTCCTGCGCGAGCGCTTCCAGAATGTCTTCAATCTCTCTGGCGTGGCGGTCAAGGTCATTGAGCAGGGAAGCCCACGCGCTGAAAGTTTCGGGCGGCTTGACCGAAACTATACGCTCGCAACTTTCAATCTCCTCGCGCAACTGCTTGACCGTGACAATCTCAGTCTGCTGGCGGAAAGCGCCCAGCCTGCCTGTTTCCTTGCGCATCAACGCAAGAGCGTCTGCGAAACCTTCCAGAGTGCGCCCCTCAAAAAGCTGGCGCTCGAACAGCTCAAGACAAATTTGTTTGAGAGTGACCAGGTGGCCTGCCAGATTGCCGCTGTCAACGGTCGAGACGTATTGCGGCAGGAGCGGCTCAAGCGTGCGCGTGTCGTACCAGTTGAAGAAGTGGCCGCGAAAGCGCGGCAGCTTCTCAATGGTTGCGAATGTGAGTTCGAGTCGCTCCAGCAATTCGAGCGTGCCCAGATAACCCAGGTCGTGCGCCGCAGCGGTCGAAAGCAGAAGCAGACCGATGTTGGTCGGAGACGTGCGATGAGCGATGACGGCCTGCGGGTCTTCCTGAAAGTTATCGGGCGGCAGCCACTGGTCTTCCTGGCCGACGAAATTTTCAAAGAAGCGCCAGGTGTGCCGCGCTATGAGGCGAGCCTCGCGCGCGTCCCTCTCCGAAAGTTCTTCCCGTCCTTCAATGGGGCTGAGGCTGCTAATCAAATAAGCCACGAACGGCGAGATTACCCACACGAGCAGGAAAGGAAACGCGACCGTTATTGCTTCTGGACGAAGCGCGATGACGAGCGCGGCGACACCTACGGCTATCATCTCCGCAGGCCACATGAAACGGAAGAAGGCCGGAAGCTCTTTCACGCTTCTTCGCTCGGCCTGCGCCGCCGTAACCCATTCGAGCAGGTGGCGGCGCGAAACCAGCATGCGATAGAAGGTGCGCGCGATTGCGTCCGACATCAGGTAAGCCTGGTGCGCGAGAAAGATGAATAGAAGCGCGACCTGCGCCGTATTCGTCCTGATGTCGCCCCACACGTCGCGCCAGTGACCCATCAGAGGGATGCCGCGCCGACGCGGGAGAAGGCTCGTTGTGACATGCGCGTAAACCGGAAAGGCCAGCACCGCAAGGACGAAGAGCGTCCACAGAAGCGGCAAACCGGGCAGGCGAGTCCACGCGAACGCAAGCCAGACGACTACACTGGGCGCGGCAAGGCTTCGCCGCAGGTTGTCAAGAATCTTCCAGCGCGAGATGAGCGGCAATGTGTTGCGTGTGAGGCGACCCTGTGCGTCCGGCACTCGCGGCAAGATCCAGCGCGCTATCTGCCAGTCACCGCGCGTCCAACGGTGCTGGCGCATGGCGTGCGCATCGTAGCGCTCAGGGTAGTCGTCTAAAAATTCCACGTCCGAGACAAGGGCGGCTCGCGCGTATAGACCTTCAAAAAGGTCGTGGCTCAGGAGAGAGTATTCGGGCACTCGCGTGTTAAGCGCCTGCTCGAAGGCATCCACGTCGTACAGACCTTTGCCCGTAAAAATTCCTTCGCCGAAGAGGTCTTGATAAACGTTGGACGCGGCGGTCGTGTAAGGGTCAACGCCCGTATTGCCGGAAAAAATGCGTGCGAAACGCGAGCGCACGGCGCTCTCAAGCGTCACGCTCACGCGCGGTTGCAGTATAGAGTAGCCGCGCACGACGCGCCCGGCCTGCGCGTCGTAAAGGGGTCGGTTCAACGGGTGCAGCGCAAGTCCTACGAGGCTGCGCGCCGCGTTACGCGGCAGATGCGTATCTGAATCAAGCGTGATGACGTAACGAATCCGGGAGAGCCGTTGGTCGTCCGCTGTGGCTATGGTGAAGCTGGTGTCGCGCGCCCCGCGAAGCAGGTGATTGAACTCTTGAAGCTTGCCGCGCTTGCGCTCCCATCCCATCCACTTGCCTTCACCCGCGTTCCAAAGCCTTCGCCTGTGAAAAAGATGAAAGCGTTGAAAGTCGCTTCCGTCCCCGTAGCGCCTGTTCAGTTCTTTGATACCTTCGAGCGCAGTTTCAAGGATGCCGGAATCATTCGGCATCTCTTCAAGGGGCGCGTCCATAAAGTCGCCCAACAGGGCGAAGAACAGATTCTCGTCTTTGTTAGCAAGGTAGTGGACTTCAAGTTTTTCGAGCAGTTCTTTGATGAAGCCGTCGCTCGTGAAGATAGTGGGGACGACGACCATCGTGCGCGCCTCAGCCGGGATGCCTGAAGAAGTGTCTATGGAGGGCAGCAGTCGCGGAGGCAGAAGATGTGTCACGTCCCAGTTGAGCACGCTCAGGGCTATGTCGCTCGCAGGAATAAGCGAGAGCAGAGCTAATAGAACGAGTGTGCCTGTTCCCGCGCCCTGCACAATTGCGATGATGACGAGTATGGAAACGAACAGCGCCGTAAGCGACGCGAGCGTGCCGAGGTAAAAGAGTGTCGGGTGGCGATAGACGGCGCGCAGTATGCGCTCGCGCATCTTGCGCGGGCGATAATTGTACTTCTTCGCCAGTTCTCTGACGCCTTCATCAACCAGATAGTAGCCTACGTGAGAGCGCGTCTCGTCTTCCGGTTTTGAGCTACCGGATTGCGCGGCCAACTCCACAGCGCCGCGCGCAACTTCCAGTTCCGTCGCGCTGGTTCGCTTGCTGACGCGCTCGACCATGTGGCGGTAGCGGTCGCGCGTGGCAAAAGTCATGCGCGAATAGATTTGGGCAGGGTCTTTCTCAAGAATCGGGTCAATGAGGCTGACGCTCTCGAAGAAGTCGCGCCAATCGAGTGTGGAGATCAGGCGCATGCTGGTGATGATGTTCCCGACGGTGACCTGTGCGGAGGCCTGCCGCTGGTGCTCAAGGTGAACCACCTGCTCCGTCGTCAGGTTTCTCTTTCTTAACTGCTGCTCCAGCCAATCGAAGATAGGCATCACTGCGGGGTCTTGCTCGCGCAGTCTCTGCGTTAGCTGCACGACGAAAGCGCGGTCTATGTCTTCGCGCTTGCCCAATCGCCCGGACAGGAGTTGAGTCAAACCGTCCGGCTGGCGCGCCACCCTGTCGAGCAGTTCGTCCGCCAGAGTGTCCGCTTCTTCACGCGCTGCGCGCGCCGCGACGATTCTGGTGGCAAGGCGGCGCAGGTTTTCGACGAGCGCCAGGCGCAAGGTGATGGCTACAGCCCAAAGCTCGCCTATTTTTAGCGGAGTAACCTGCTGGTAAGCGCGTATGAACCTTCTGAGTGTTTCGGTGTCCAGGCGGCTGTCTGTGTGGGCTATGAGCGAGAGCGCTACGGCGTATATGCGCGGGTAACCGGCCAAGTCTCCGCTCTCGAGTTTCGGCAATTCGTAATAGAAGCCGCGCGGCAAATCTTCGCGCACTTCGCGCAACTGCTCTTCGACGATGTGGAAGTTGTCAACGAACCATTCTGCTGCGGGCGAGATAGTGCGTTCTCTGCGAATCGCTTCGGCAAGCGAACGATAGGCGGCGAGGAGCAAGCGCCCGTTCTCTTCGAGTTCAGGCAGAAGCCTGCGCCCGCGCAAGTAAGCTCGCGCGTCTCTGTGCTCGACGGCCAGTCGTGCGGCAAACTGTTCCATGCGCTCAACACTGAACAGTTCCGCGCGAATAGGCTCTTCATCCTGCGCGACAGAATTACGCGCAAATCGTCGCATCAAACCTGCGAAGGGCTTAATCATATAATCGGATGCGATTGCTCTCGGTTGATAGCTTTACGATGAAGATACCACGACTGGCCTGCGATGGTCTTCCCGCCAGCGCGTGAGAGAAGGGATGAGGGATGAACAAGAAGGAGTCAATTGCATGTTGACTCCTTCTTGTTCATCCCTCATCCCTCATCCTTTTTACTCCCCGCCCAGCTTAAGCAGGCAGTACTGACTGCCTGACCACACATCTTCCCTTTTTATTGAAGCTTGGTATAAGAAACTCGCTCCACAGATGGATATAAGACGAGAATCTTTATATTTCCATCTCGTCCAGCGTAAGCACACGCAGTTCGTTGACACGCTTTAGCGTAGCGTCGTTAGTCAGAAATGCTTCGCACGCAGCATCAATCGCGTTGGCTATTTGCAAAGCATCAGGTGTGCGCAGACGATAGCGTGCGCGCAGGTCAGCCGCGCTTTCGGCAATAGCTTCGTTAATGGAAAAGAGTTCAAAGTTATCGCTATGCAGTAGTAGTTCACGGTAGGATTGACGAAGGCTCGCGTTGTTTTGCTGGATTGGCTGAACCAGCACTTCGCTCAGGGTGATGACAGAGGCAACGCCTATGATTCGCCCATCCGCCACACGTTGGAAGATGTCTGTGACCAGAGCATCGTACTTCGGGTGAGCTTCTACAAAGTAGATGACCGGAGAGGTATCAAAAGCCAGTCGCGTGACTCCTGACAAAGCATCATCTAGTTTTGTCATGGGTGATGATCCCATTCATTGCGCAGTTCATTAACATAATCCTGCGCCTCTATGCCTTCCCATATCTCTTTGCCTAACCCGTGAAGTTCCATGATGCTCCGTGTCTTCTGGCCTTCGGCACTATCCTTTTGCTGCGCCAGATCACGCGCCACCAGAGCGAGCAACTTCAGCCTGTCTTCCGTCGGCAGAGGCTTAATGTGTTGTGCATAGATTTCATCAATATCTGCGCTTGACATAGCGGTTTACCTCTTCAGGCCATTTTATCACGCTGCACACCATAACTCTTCTCCTTAATCTTTGCTGATTATAACTCACTCTGGAATTGAGTCGGAATAATATGCGGCGTTTTAAGTTGCTAGAGTTCGCCGCGAAGAAACGCCTGTCCAGAATCGCAGGCAGGAGTGTGGGTCGAGTTCTGGTTAGTATTCGGAGTTCAAGAAGGCGATAGCAACGGCTTCGTTCTCTTCGAGAACGATTTCCACTCATTATCTCTCTAATTCCCCATAATGGGTTTTCTTACCAAAATATCATGTGACTTAAAGTCTGTGGACTTAAACTCTACAAAAGAGTAACTGTACTTCTAATGCCAGATATAAAAATAGCTTTTGGAAAAAGGTTGAGAGAACTACGTGGGGCTAAAGGAATGTCTCAAGAATTACTGGCACATGAGGCTGGACTAGATAGAACTTATATTTCTAGCGTTGAGCGCGGACAAAGAAACATTTCTTTAGAGAATATTGAGCGATTGGCGATAGCTCTCGATGTGAAGGTCAAAGATTTTTTCAAAGATTGAGTTTATGGACAAATTCTGCCGACACTTTGAAGCTGCAATCCCAAAGCTTAAACGGCAAATTCTAGCAAAATTTAGGAGTCAACAAACTCAAGCTGGATTCCGGTCTGTATGGGAGCATTTTGAAGATGTAATTAACCCAATCCTGATAAACTTTTTGATTAATCCACCTTTATCTATTCCACGTTCAGATATAAAAGAACCACCTTCCAAGAGCACGTACCCTGATTTAAAGGTAAGCTGGAAGAACAACATATATGCTATTGATGTAAAATCAGGGGAAGCCCACAAAAACCCTTGGTACGACATTGGACGACTTGCTACGTATGAGGAGAAGCGCCTGTCAAAGTATAAAGCCGAATATAGTGTAGTAGTTCGATGGAGAGGTAGAAATCCGATTGAAGTTGTGAATGTTTACATAGAACCAACTTACAGAACTGTGGGTTATAGAGCAGCGTCAGACGGGGTGTTCTACCGACCTTATGACGGGAAAATACGTCCTAAGCCTTGGACTGATTTTGAGGCTGGCACATCGCATTGGGAGAACGAAGAGCATTTTAAGCGAGGGCTAGAATTGTCCTTAAACTACTGGCGAATGTCTTACATTGCTGAATGGTATAAGGGAATGAATACGGCACAACAGCAAACCGTCCAGCGTATTTTGGCTGCTATTGATGCTGGTGAGGTAGTTGAATTAGACGAAGTTCCGGCAGATGAAGACGAATGTGAATCAGGTTCGTAGAATAACCCTACATCTTTTAATTGCAGCCAGGCGTGTCGGGTAAATTAAATCAATCTTCCGCAACATCTCAATGTCGTCAGCCTCAATATCTTGTTCAGATGGTTCTTTACCTAACCTTTGAGCAAGTCTTTGCAAATACGTTTCTATCTCTTTCTTGGAAGCAGCCGCTTTATTCTTTTTAATTGATCGTCTTGGGATTTTGGGAATTCCAAACATATCGGTGAACTGTTCCATCGCCACAAGTTTCTCTTGCGTTATGCGAACGTAGTTGGGGTCAAGGTCAATAGTGATAAAGTTCCTATCTAATTTTCTGGCGGCCAAGGCTGTTGTGCCTGCGCCGCAGAACGGATCGAAAACCAGTTCACCGCGATTCGTGGTCAATAAAATGATTCGCTCCATAAGTTTTTCAGGTAACTGGCATGGATGAGCGTCGCGGTCACGTTTATGTTTGATTCTATGTATACCAAACCAAACATCAGAAAGCTCATCCCTTTTATCATCACCTAAGCGCTTCCGCTTCTTAACACAGGACGCTCTCAGACAGTATTCGGATGAATCCGGCGGCATAACGCATTGATCGCTCTTAATACCTCTATCGTTTGAATATTTGAAAACAGGCGATGCTCCAGGCTTCGTATAGTAAAGTAAAGCGTAGTGTGCAGGCATCAATTTACCTCTAGGGTCTGACAACGCATCCCAAGTAATCCAGTGACGAAACTCTAAATGCCGATTAAGGTATGCAGCATGATGAATTGCCCATTTTGGTAAATTAAGGACGAACAAGCTTCCACCCGGCTTCAATGTTCTTGCCATACCATCAAGCCAACGATTGCACCATTCAATGTAATGCTGCTCGGCTAGAGCATCTTCGTATTGGTCATAACCCTTTTTAAGATTGTATGGTGGATCAGCAAAAACTAAATCAAAAAGTTCTCTTGGATATAATGTAGATACTCTCTCCAAAAATGATATGCAATCACCCTGATAAACTTTATTAAGTTCAAGCGTAGTTAAACCCTTCCATTCGTTTGAAGCAGTTAATAATGTCGTATCTAACGATGATTCTTCTGATGAAGATTCAATCATGATACTAGGCTCGTCTTGCACGATATGCAGGTATGATGCGTTATCGTGCTTGGTTAGAGCATAAATCCTTTCTAACACGGTGGCATGGATAATATGATCTTGGACTTTGACCCTTTCTAGATCACGCCAAACATCTGACAAGGCTATTCCATTTGGATTCATCAGGTGTTTTTTCCCACCCCAATCCTTAACGTTTTGACCACATGCGGAACAGTAGGTATGTGGCACGCGAACAGTTGAAGTATTTAGGTGAAAGGGTACAGGTATGCGATTGTTAGATTTGCTTTTAAGAAACATCAGCACGCCTAGGTTTGTTGGCGCAAGCGTCGAATTTCTAGGAGTGTCGTCAAGGTCAAGAGTTATCCAATACTTAAAAAGCATTTGAGTCTTATTATCGCGGAGATAAGAAAGGTGCTGACCTATAAGAGATAAGTGATGAGGTAATCCATAAACAAACAGTAATCCGCCTATACGAAGAACTCTTTTACACTGCTTGATTAAATCAATAGACGTGCCCGTTAGTTGATAGTTAGCTGGTGAAGCTTTATCAAGCTTATCTAATGGGTCGAAAAATGTACTAATAACTATAACGCTCTTGCTCTCGCTACATAAGACACGAAGCTTTTCGAGTGGTTCGCTATCAATCCTTTCCCAGAGGTGTTCCATAAGAAATTTTATTACGGCAATATTATGGGTTGCTTACAACTATTGAGGGTGTAAAGCATACTTTATCATAACTCTGGGCTATCTTCCTCATTTTTAGTTTAACCAAGGCTTTTTATAACGATAAGAATACCTATAACTAAAACAGGAGACTTTTGACCTCCCGTCATTCATTAAAATCGTAAACTCCCCACACTGGGCACTGTTAGAACTTTTTGATTAATACCCAATGCGGAAATGTTAAATGTAGGCCAGAGGTGGTGCGACAGTTAAACTTCTGGGGGTCAAGGGCTTAATAGCTCGTCCGTGCAGCCCTTTCCAGAACTGAGCTGCGCCCTTAAACAAAGGAGTAGATGCGACAATATAGAGGGAATCCAACTGATTTGAATTGTAGTGGACCCAAGAAACTGGACAGTAGACGAAGTTAAATCTAAAGTCCAGGAAAGGGGTCCCTACGATGAACAAACGCAGAACATTTAAGTCTGAATTGAAGGCCAGAGTGGTTCTGGAAGTCCTCACCGGAGCAAAAA